>JAQQAK010000174.1 GCA_028527945.1 Spirochaetaceae bacterium | reverse complement strand
AGCGCAATTGATTTATACGCACTTCCTATGGGTTTCAGACTTGAACGGTATGTTATTCCGTCAGAAGGATCTGTTCTGATTCCGGATGCAAGGCTGTAAATTACAAGATCTACTTTACCAAGATCTTCTTTTATAGCCTTTATTGTTTCATCCTTTATTTCTTTTGAAAAGGCATCACCGTTTATGCTTTTGGTATATAAACTAGATTTTTCAGCCTCTTTATCAAATGTTCTACTATTATAATATCCTGGAGTCCCTGGACGTTTACTGCTTCCTTCTTTTTCGAAGAATACACCAATAGTTGATGCGCCGCATCCAAAGGCTGCTGATATTCTACATGCAAGTCCATATCCTGTAGAAGAGCCAATTACTAAAACATTTTTGACTCCTTCTATTTTCCCTTTGGACTTTACATATTCAATTTGTTTTAGTACTTCTTTTTCACACCCATCTGGATGTGCAGTTAAACAAATACTGTTTCTTATTTTTGGTTCTATAATCATTAAAACTCCATTTATAGATTGTCACTGCTACCGACCATACACATCCATGATGCTTCAGCCGCTAATTCATCTCCAACATAAGCCTTGCCGCTTTGTTTTAGCATTGTTCCGGACACCCTAAGATTCTGAACTTCTATTCTAACGCGTTCATTAGGTCTGACCTGTCTTCTGAATTTTGCTTTTTCTATTGTAGCAAGAAAAAATAATTTATCTTCTCCAATTGCTCCGCTTTTGGATATTCCTGCACCTCCGCATTGAGCCATTGTTTCTACAAGAATAACACCTGGAACAACTGGATATTCAGGAAAATGCCCCTCAAAGAAAAAGTCTTCGGGGGTAAAAGTCCTGTATCCGGTAATGCTTTCATCTTTATTGATTTCAACACTATCAACAAAAAGGAAAGGGGACCTATGAGGTATAAGCTTTTTTATTTCTTCACTCATTATTCTGTATACCTCTTAATTATAACTATAGAATTATGACCGCCAAAACCAAGTGAGTTTGACATCGCAACATTGATAGTTCCGCTAACACCTTTATTGGGAACGTAGTCAAGATCACATTCCGGATCAGCTTCATCCATATTAATGGTTGCTGGGAAAAATCCATCCTGAATTGCTTTTACACAAACAATAGCTTCAATTCCGCCAGCCCCACCAATGCAGTGTCCTGTCATTCCTTTTGTAGAAGATACCTTAAGTTTATATGCGTGATCTCCAAAAACCTGCTTGATAGATTTTGTTTCTATTGGGTCATTTGTCGGGGTAGACGTTCCATGAGCGTTTATATAATCAATATCTTCAGGTTTCATGCCTGCGTCTTCTAAGGCCAGTTTCATTGCTCTTGCAGCTCCTTCTCCTTCAGGATTTGGTGCTGTAAGGTGAAACGCGTCACATGTATTTCCATAACCGGCAATCTCAGCGTAAATTTTTGCGCCTCTTGCTTTCGCGTGCTCAAGTTCTTCAAGTACAAGACATCCTGCGCCTTCACCTAAAACAAATCCGTCTCTGTCTTTGTCAAAAGGGCGGCTCGCTTTTTGAGGTTCATCATTATATTTTGTTGATAAAGCGCCAATGACATTAAAGCCTGCAACACCAAGCTGTGTAATACTTGCTTCAGCTCCACCAGTAACGATAGCATCAGCTCTGCCACTTTGTATTGTCATTACTGAATTACCAATTGCGTCTGTAGATGAAGCACATGCTGTTGTAACTACCCAGCAAGGTCCTCTGAGTCCATAAGTTATTGCTACATTACCTGGAACCTCATTTGAAATGAGTTTTGGAATTGTCATAGGAGGAGTTCTTTGAGGTCCTCTTGAAAAAATGACCTTGTGAGCTGCTTCTGTTATTTCAAATCCTCCAATACCATTTCCAAGAATTGTTCCAACTCTTTCCATATCAAAGCTTTCAGGAGTAATGCCCGCATCTTTGATGGCTTCACCTGCCGCAATAACAGCAAATTGAGCGCCTAAAGCCATTTTTCTGGCGTCTTTTTTATCAATAAAATCAGATGCTTTAAAGTCTTTTACTTCTGCAGAAATCTTTGTAGTAAGTTCAGTGCAATCTGTTCTGGTCATTGGGCCTACACCACATTTTTCGCTTTTTATTGCTTCCCAGAATTCATCAATATTGTAGCCAAGCGAGTTTATTGTTCCCAATCCTGTAATAACTACTCGTTTATTCATTTGTTTACTCCAAAATATTGTCTGCCGTTATCGGCAGTATAGAAGACTGATTAAATCAGTCATATCAAATCATGTAGACATTAAGATCTACATTCCCATTCCGCCGTCAATTCCAATTACTTGACCTGTAACATAAGTTGATAAGTCTGAAGCCAGAAATAAAACTGTTTTTGCAACTTCGTCAGCTCTGCCTATTCTTCCCATTGGTATTGTTTTTAAGAATTCAGCTTTTGCTTTCTCAGGAATCGAATCAGTCATATCAGATTCTATAAAACCAGGAGCAATAGCATTTACTCTGACACTTCTTCCTGCTGTTTCTTTTGCTAAACTCTTTGTAAATCCTATAATGCCAGCTTTAGCAGCAGCGTAATTACATTGTCCAGCATTACCACTTTGGCCAACAACAGAACTTAGGTTTATAATAGAACCTGTTCTTTTTTTTGCCATTGATCTGGCTATAGGTCTTGATAGATAAAAAACACTTGAAAGGTTTGTTTCTATTACCTCATTCCATGCCTCATCTTTCATCATAAAAGACAGTCCATCACGTGTAATTCCGGCATTATTAACAAGAATGTCAATTTTATCTTCTTTTTTAAGAATATCTTGAGCTATTTCGTTCATAGCTTTTGAGTCGCTGACCGAGCCTTTAGCCCAGATGACTTCAGTTTTTGCCGCATCCGCAATAGATTTTAGCTTATCGCTGTCAGAACATTCACTTCGGCTAATATAATAAACCTTTGCGCCCTCTTGTAAAAAGCATTCTACAATGGCTTTGCCTATTCCTCGAGAACCGCCTGTTACAACAGCTACTTTGTTCTCTAACAACATTTTATTTCCTCTATTTGCTGAGTTGTGCCACAAGGTAATATCTTGATTTCTCTATTCATCTTTTTCATTAAACCTGAAAGAATATTTCCCGGCCCAGTTTCAATTATTTTATCATAATTACCTGAAAGAATTTTTTCTTCTTCTGCTACCCATAAAACAGGCGCTACTATTTGTTTTAGAGCGAGTTCTTTGGCTTCAGCACCTGAAGTTATTACATCACCTGAAACGTTTGAATAAATTGTTTTTACAGGATTCTTAAACTCAAGAGTATCAAGAAAAGATGAAAAATTTTCTTTAGCAGGCTCCAAGAGAGGAGAGTGACATGGCGCAGAAACCTGTAAGCGTATCACTCTACGAGCACCAGCTTCTTTTAAAGCTGTTTCTGCATCAGCAAGCCCCTGTTGTGTTCCTGAAATTGCAGTCTGTTTAGGAGCGTTCCAATTTGCAGTATAAATGCCTTCAATATCTTTGAGAGCATTTTTTATTTCTTCAAGCTCTAATCCTATAACTGCGGCCATACTTGAAAAACTTCCGGACTCACTCTGTGTTCCGCAAGCATCTTCTCCGGCCTTATTCATATATTTACCTCTGAGCGATACAGCCAAGAGAACATCTTCATCAGAAAGGATTCCGGCATCTGAATAAGCTGTCCATTCACCTAAACTATGTCCAGCGCATGCAGTTGATTCAATTTCAAATTCTTTAAGCAGATTTTTTACTGCAATGTTTATAAGAGTTACAGCAGGCTGAGTGATATCTGTACGTCCTAAAGTCGCCTGATCTCCATCAAAAATAATTTTGGCCATATCCATGCCAATAATATCTGACGCTTTATTAAAAATATCTTTTACAGAATTGTATTTTTCA
>JAQQAK010000173.1 GCA_028527945.1 Spirochaetaceae bacterium | reverse complement strand
TTCCGGCCATTTAAAAGCCTATCCATGTAAATCAGATAATAAACCTGCTTATCTCCACCAGAAGCATCTCTAATATTTTTTTCCTGGTCAATAAAAGAATCAGCAATATCTTTAAGACTTTCTCTATAAGATGCTGATTGTTCTAAAAACTCTAACGCAGAAGCCAAGTTTTGGGTATACTCAGAGAGATCTCTGTTATCAAATGAAGAAACAACAGCCTCAAAGCTTTTTTCCATTTCAGGATATATATCAACAATATTACTGGATATAGTTTTCATCTCTTCTGATTTTCTAAGAACGTCATCAACAATAACATTTCCATAACCAGAATCAATAAAAATATCTAGACTAAGATCAAACCCGGTCATATATGTTTCTACCGCAGCTGAATATTGCTTTTGATGAATCAAAGTCAGGGCCTCTTCCATTATTGAACCCCATTTATTATTATTAAAAACAAAACCTGCAGTCTCTCGGGCAAGGACAAGAGAATCTCTTGTCAATTCGTTTGGAGTTGGATCAAGTTCTTCAAGTTCTTTTATTATAGGATATGCTAATTCGAGATCATCTCCACCATAGGTTATTATCAAATCCTCATAGCGGTCATTATAATATTTTTTGGCAACTCTTATTTTATCAAGAAGCTCCTGAACCCTTTCCATTTGTTTAGGATCATTTTTTAGTAATTCTACCAATATTTTTATAGCTTCGTTGTATTCTTTCTGTTCGTATAAATTTTCAGCTGTATCATAAGGATCCTCTTTTGAGCCTGTTGCATATAAATATTGAGAACCTATTACCAGGCAAATGAGGACACTAAAAATATATACACTTTTTCTGCTAAACAAATCCGCCTCTTAACCATAGTATAACTGTTTTCTGGCATGATAAATCCTATCTCATTTTCGGCAAAAGAGCATTACTTTATAAGTTTCATGGACATTGAATATTGCTGTATTCTATATGTTAATATTTTTAATGCCAATATCTAAATGTTTTCGTACAATAAAATTACAAAATGTTTACATAATAGTAAAGATTATTCTAAAACAGATAGTTTTAATCTTGATTGACATATACTATGCCGATAAAATATTTATAGAGATTTTTTATAAATCTCTTTTACTATATATTATGAAAAAGATGAAGCCCCTATTTTTACTAACATTATTATTTTTTCTCTTCAACACAAAAAATCTGTATTCTTCAGATTATTCAGACTATTACTCTCTTTTAACCGAATCAGTTTTTGCTACATCTGATGAAAATACAGGAACAACAGTCTTTCCTATCTTAAAAATTCCGGCTGGAGGAAAACCTGAAGCCATGGGAACTGCTCAAACTGCTGTCCCGACAGATTCTTCATCATTACTATACAACCCTGCCCTTTCTTCTGTTTTAGACTTAACAGAGCTCAGTTTTTTTCATAATAATTGGATTTCTGACTCCAGTGTTGAAAGTATTATGTTCACAACACGTTTTAACGACTTTGGAATTGGAACAGGTTTTAAACTGGTCTATCTCCCCTTCACCGCTTATGACTCATGGGGAATAGCAGAATCAAAAGCATATTTATTTGAAGGTGTTGCAATACTTAACGCCTCATACAATTTTTTTAGAAATTTTTATTTTGATGGAGTATCTGTAGGAGTTTCTTTAAAAGTCGGTTACAGACATATTCCGACTTCAATATACAGCGATCAATCATCTTTAGCCATAATGGGAGATGCAGGGCTTTACACAAGCTTTGACTTTCTTAAATTTTATGAATCCAGAAAATCAAACTGGTCAGTAGGAGTTGTTTTTCGTAATGCTGGAGCAGAAACTCTGGGAGAAGCTCTGCCTACAGAACTTTCCGCAGGTTTTTCTTATGCACCAATAGAACCTGTTCAGGTTGCCGCAGATTTTAACCTACCAATAAACCTTCTGGGAGAGACAGCTGAATCTTGGTATATATCAGGAGGTTTTAATGCTGATATAACTGACTTTTTTTCTTTTCAGGCAGGTTTTAACTACATGGGTTCTAACCCAAGACTTTCTTTAGGAAGCACAATAGATCTGGAAAATATTGCTTTTAATATAAACTACACCCACGATCTAACTACTTCAACAAGCATATTAAACCGCTTTAGTATTGAAGCTAAATTAAAACTAGGTGACGAAGGTAGATACGAAAGACAGAAACAGGTTGATGAGCTATACATTGCGGGGTTAAACGCTTACGCGGAAGGAGATCTCCAAAGAGCGATTACATATTGGGAAGCCGCGTTAAAAATAGATCCAACTTTTACCCCTGCCAAAGAATTCCTTGAAAGCGCAAAGAGATCTCTCGATCTTCTTGGAGAGATGCTGGATCTTAATAAAGTTGAGTAAGCTTCTTGTTCAAAAAAGAATTATTTATTTTTCTTTAGTTATCTTAGCATAAAGAGCAAATAAAGCTGGATCAACTTTTCGGCTGGACAACCATTTGATTAAACGGTTTTTACCAGAAGTTGAAGACTCACTTGAGTTTATTTTATATAGAAGCTTTTCATATTTTTTAATATCTCCCTCATTAAACATAAGGCTGATACTTTCCAAAAGTTCAGAAACTTTCTCTTTATCGGAATAATCAAACATACATCCGCTTTTATCTTTAAGAATATTTTGAAAAAGTTCTTCAATATCTTCTGATGTCTCACAATATTGAAAATACTGTTCAACGTCTTTTGTAAAAACGTCCTCATTAAAAACAATTTCATCTACTTTTTTTCTGAGTTTTATTTTCATTTCGGTAGATTTTTTTGAATCTCTATCACGCTTCATCAAAAAGAAGTAACAAATAACAGCGGAGACTATACCACCAACAAGTTCATCGACCATAGGAAGCGGATCTCTGATTATAAAAGACATTAAAAAATATACTATCAGAAATACTGCGCTGGAAATTAAAAACCTTGGGATAAACTTTTTTTCAGCAATCCATTCTTTAACAGAATCCTCAACCAATCGGTATAGTTCATTACGAAGCAATGTCAAAGATTCTACTCGAGGCTCATCTCCGTATAATCCAACAATACTGCTTTTTTCAAACAGCTCAATTAAATTGCTTTTTTTATTAAAAGGATATAAAAAAAGCGGTGTACCATCTTTTCGGGTTATATGAAAAATTGTAATTTTTTTATCGTTCATCTTTGTTTAAGACAAATACTATCATTTTTCAAGCTTTTCTTTAAGCCCTGCCAGAGAAAAAAGTTTAGCATAATCATAAGCGCTCATACCAAGACTGTCTTTTAGAGAGGTATCAGCACCTTTCTCAATCAACATAAAAGCAATATCTTCCATTCTGGCTCCTATTGCTACTATTAACGCGCTTTGACCATTTTTATTCCGATAATTTAAATCAGCTCCGGCATCAATTAAAAGCTCTGCTATTTCTGTATTCACTGCTGTAACCGCGTCCATCATTGGGCTGGTAACCCTGTCCCTGGCAATAATGTTTAGAGCCGCGTCATAACTCATAAGAAGACGACATAACCCTAAATTGCCATTTCGTACAGCTACAGATAAAATAGGTACTCCGTTTCCATTTTCAGTTTCAGTAGAAAATCCCGCGGCCAAAAATGCCTGAGTCTCTTTATACATTCCACGTTCTACGGCCTCAAATAAACCCTTACCACTAAAACTTAGCTGCGCGTCAGATATAACCTTTCTGGCATCGAGCATCGCTTTATTTGAAAGGAGAACCTCTTTACGCTTTCTTATTAAACCAATAGCTCGGCCTATAGAACTAACAACCGGCTCACTACCAAATACACGGTTAAGAGAATCTTTATCTCTGGAAAAAATAATCCCCTTTCCAGCTTGTGACATTATATACCCTGAGGTAAAAGCCTCTAACAAGAAAGAATCTTTTTCTTCAGGCTCCAATTCTACACCTGCCAAGCTATGCGGAAAAAGAAGAAAAAGATCAGACTCTCTTAATTTAACGACAATAGAATCCTCTTCACAGTCATCAAAAAATACAACATCAAAATCAAATCTTTCTAGCTCAAAAAGTTTTTCAAATGTTGAAAAAAGCGCTGCATCCTTTTTTCGACCGAGCATCAATATTTTCATCTTTACCTCTATTAAAAAGCCTCTTAAGACATTTTCGTCTATTCTTTCTATAATTGCAATACACTTTTTTCTGTCTAGTTTTAAATAGGTATTTAGTAAGACTAAGCTAATATTAGTTTCATGAAGAAAAGATTGTCATGTATTATTTTTAAATTAGATAAATCAATCACCCCAATCTACAATTTTTGCTAAACTAGTGAATGCATATGGGGGCGGCTATAAGTATCATCCCCACTCAACTCGAATATTTTTATTTCTTTTATACTTTGAAACAGCTATATCTAAATATCAATCATCTTTTTAAAAGCAGATTCTTCTTTTTGAAGTTCTTTAGATCCTCTAGTAATTTTACACAGACTTAATCCTAAAGCTGATGATATGCTTCTCTGACTAAGACCTTCATCCAACATTTTAACAAGAGCCCATCGGCTGGCAACTTCATTGCGTTCGCTCTTTGTTAAAAGACATTCAAGGAAGTTAAAAATTAATTGCTTATCATCAGTCTTGGATAGAGCAATACTTAATTCTTCCAGATTTTTCTCAACATCCGTTAATTCCATATATTTATAATATAACAAGTTTTTGCTTTTTTATAAAACACTTTCGTTGATAAAAAAATCCCGTCACTAATCTATAATATTCATGACGGGAAAATTGAAATATACTTCAGAACGGTTCAAGACCAGATCTTAAAACAATTTTGCTAAATTAATTTCTTTTTTAGATAATATAATCCTGAATCTACTGTTCCTTTAGGGATTTGCATAATTTCAGCTATTTCTGAATTGGAAGGACAATAATGAACAGAATTTCGTCTTACACAAGCTGTTTCATAACGCTCTTGCAATAAGGCTATACGCATAAGAAGCTGTCTTCTTTCTAATTCATTTAAGCAAATTCCTAATTTTCGTTGTAATCGGCATAAATCCATATAAGCCCTACTCGCGCGAGCTCTGTAGATTTCAAGCCGTTCTAACCTGTCATCACACTTGGCGCGCAGCTTCATTATTGAATCAAAAAGCCATTTTTCGTTGACACCGGTTAAAGTTGCAATTTTTATTATATAAAAATCATCAACTATAAGAGAGTTTTTTAATATCAACATTATTAGCCGTTTAGAAATTTTCTTATTCTGAATTCTTCCATTTTTATCTATGCATAGTTTTTCACAAGCTGACTCTGTCAATTCAAAATCGAAATTTCTCGATTTATAACGGTCTTCTTCATATTCAATTATAGAATTATATTTCAGACAGCTTTTTTTATTATTGTTATTTTTCTCTCGAAAATAAAATGTTTTAAGCTGTAATGCTATGGTGTTGTTCAAAATTGCGTAGAAGGACATTCCGTTATATTGAAATCCTTCAATAAGCTTTACCATACGGTCAAAAAAGAAAAGATAGAAATCCTGACACTGATCTTCGTCCCATCCATAATGTTTTTTAGGATAGGCGCAAACTACAGTTGAACATTTTTCTATAATTGCCTTGTAGTTTTCTCTCTTTTCTTGCCAATTGAGAACTTGCCCTGTTAGGCGATCCGGTACGTTTTTCATACATACCATAATGCAAAAAACATGCCGACTTTTAGGCCGTAAAAACAGGAAAATTGTTACATTCCGTTACAATTAACAAGTAAAAGCAAAAAAATGACCTTATTCGGCTTCAAGCATCTCAGTCAAACGTCTATAAACACGCCCTACCTGCTTTTGAGCACTTTTAGATTTAAGCTCATCTGCAATTTCTTCAAGGCTGGATAAACTTTCTTCTAAAGAAGTAAAAAAAGATTTTCCAGATGAAAACCAGTAGGTTCCATTTCCATCTGTGTGTAGAGTAACAAAACCAAATTTCTTCCGTTTTTTATCTTTGCGGTATAATTTCATAACAAGATTTATATCATCAAAGATTTCTGTTTCATTAAGATCTTCATTGATATAAAAAGGTTGAGGAATCTTACTTGTCTGATTATGCTCAGGATTAATCAATTTACAAATTTTTACGATTCGATTAAGTTTTTCTCCACTTAGAAACTCACAATCTCCAAGCAAAACAGTACCACGTAACTTTTTAAAACCTTTCAAATCTTCTGAACTGATGGTTTTTAAAATGGTTCTTAAGTCTGGCCATGGTAAAACAACTATTTTCCTGCCACCCTTACCGTTTCTTGTCTTAAATGATTTGCCGCCTATTCTGACTGTATTATCAGGAACCTGCTTTAAAGATTTCTGTCTTGCACCAGATCCACTAATAGTTTCTGTTAGCTCGTAGTAAAGATCTTCAGATATCCCCTTGAGCCACTCCCTTTTTAATGGAGAAACCGAACGGGCAAACATCCTTGAAGTGCGGACGACCTCTCCGGCAACAATATATCTTGGATTCTCCCGAAACATGACAGAACCAGGATGAATAGAAATCTGCCCAGCAGTTAAACTTCTATAAACACCGCGGCCGGATCGGCAACAAACAAACTGCATTAATCCTGCAGAAACCGCGCATAAATAATCTGAAGTTTTTCCACCGCCAGAAATTGGGACACCAAGCTCTCTGACAATATCTTCTATTTGAGTTTTAATATTAGCTATTTCTGACATTATTCGCTCATCAAGATAAAAGTTTTTGCAGAAAACCTCTTTTACATCAGCATCCATATATGATTCATATATTTTCAAATATGAAACAAAGTCTCCATCAACATCCCTAAAACTATGATGAGCATTCCTTGCGGCAAGCTCCTCGCCCTGCGGAAGTATATAAGGAGAATGTGAGGTCAGAAAAGATGCAGCAGTTATTGTTTCTTCAATTACATCAGGATAACGATTTATTGCCTCAACGATCATTCTTGAATGCCGTGGAAGCATAGGAAACGCAACCATCATTTGCCCTGTAGAAGTTAAAGTATTTTCATCATCTATAGCCCCAAACATTCTAAGTGTTTCAACAGCAGCGACAAGACCGTCCTTTCCAGGTGATGAAATAAAGTCAAAGCTTGAAAAATCTGTAATACCAAGCTCAGCCATTCTCAGTACAACTTCAGAAAGATCTGTTCGGTAAATTTCCTCAAGTGTATATAATTCTCTAAATGAAAACTCGTCTTCAGAATAAAGTCTGTAACAATCTCCAGCCTGAGTACGTCCAGCTCGACCTTTTCGCTGATTACTTGATGCCTTTGATATAGACTGTTCAACAAGTGATGATGTGTATGTTCTTGGATTATAAAAATTTATCTTGGCAAGGCCGGGATCTATAACAGTAGTTATCCCATCAATTGTGACACTGGTTTCTGCAATATTAGTTGCAACAACAACCTTAATCTTATTTTCAGGAGTTTTAATAAAAACACGCTCTTGTTCTTCTCGGCTCAAACGTCCATATAACGGCAGAATAAAAAGTTTCTGCCTAATTTCAGAAGAATAAAGTTGAGTAACGCAGTCTTTAATTAACCTTTCACCCGGTAGAAATATTAAAATATCGCCTTTGGAACTTTGAATATGTTTTTTTACAATTTCTAAAATCCTTTCAAGAATTGAATCAGGATTACCTGAAACTCTTGGAGGAGCATAATGTATTTCAACCGGAAAGGTTTCTGTATCAATATGGATAACCGGACATTTATTAAAATATTCTGAAAAAACTCCGGCATTTATTGTTGCTGAAGAAATAATAACTCGTAGATCTTTTCGGATTTTCAGAAGATTCTTCAGAAGTCCAAGAATAAAATCTATATTAAGACTTCTCTCATGCGCTTCATCAATCATTAAAACACTATAACGACCAAGATAAGGATCAGCCTTTATTTCCTGTAGAAGGATTCCATCAGTCATTACCTTGACTCTGGTTTCAGGCTTAGTTTTATCTTCAAAACGCATTTTGTATCCGACAAAATCTCCAACATTAACATTTAACTGTTCCGATATATAGTCGCAAACAGATAGGGTTGCAATACGACGGGGCTGTGTTACACCAATTATTCCTGAAGCTGAGTAACCAGCCTCATTAAGAATCAACGGTAATTGGGTTGTTTTTCCTGAGCCGGTCGGACTTTCTACTACTATTACCTGATTACTCTCAAGAGCATCAAGGATTCTTTTACGCTCTCTGTAAACAGGAAGACTTTCAGGATTTATTTTTTCTCTTTGTGTATTCAATAAGTTTTCTCGCTATTGTTCCATGCCCTGGAATATCAGGAAAATTATCAGGTGAATACCAGTCTGCATGGAGGATTTCTATTCCGTCAGAAACAATTTCTCCGGAATCATATTCGGCAGTCAAGCCTATCATTAAGGAATCTGGAAAAGGCCAACTCTGGCTTGAATAATACTGTATATTTTTAATATCGATTCCGACCTCTTCTCTAACCTCTCGAGCAGCTGTTTCTTCTATAGATTCGCCCATTTCCATAAACCCAGCAAGAACACTATAACGGCCTTCTGGAAAATTGGCGTTATGAGCAAGAAGAAGCTCATCACCCTTTGATACAGCAATTATTATTGCAGGAGAGATTTTTGGAAACTGCACATAACCACATTCAGGGCATTTTTTTGCAGTAAGTGTATTTTCCCAGATATTACGGGCTCCGCAGCTTCCGCAAAACCTGCTATGGTTATTCCAGAATGTAAAATGCAAAGCTATAGCAGCGGCTTTAGACAAATCGCTGTCTCTGTTCAAAAATATTTCTCTTACAGATATAAAAGCAAAAACATCAGGTAAAATTCCTTCTGCAAAAACAGATGAGACATCATCTTCTTTCATAGAAAAAACAAAGCAGAGCCTTCCATCAAGTCTGCCAAAACTAAGACCTTTACCTAAAAAGACAGTCCCTTTTGGTGATAAAAAATCTTTAAACTCTGATTTTTTAGGTATTTCGTTATTATATAAAAGTAAATCATTCTCTTTTACAATAAATATAAAGCTGTCATCTTCAGACTCACTAAAATCGTCAAAACATTGAGAAAACTGCATATCTATTTTATTGCCTCTTTTATAATTTGATCATCAAGTTGAAATATATCTGTTTCACCAATTTTTTTCTGTAAAATAAAACGGACTTTTCCATTCAGCTTCTTTTTATCAGAATGCAGGGCTTTCATAAACTTTTTTGTGTCAAAAGCATTGAAATCCACTTCATAACCATATTTTCTTAATACAGAAATAACTCTATCAGCGTAAGCAGGCTCTGTGATTCCAGCCAAAACTCCGGCCCTTACAGCCTTTGCAATTCCCCAAGCCACAGCTTCTCCATGAGTTATGGTACCAAGGCCTGCTGCAGCCTCAAGAGCATGCCCAAAGGTATGTCCCAAATTTAAATGAGTTCTGATACCCTGCTCTTTAAAATCCTGTTCAATGTAAAAAGCTTTAACCTTTAAGCTTTTAAAGATAAGCTCTGCCATAATATCCGGATCCCGATTAAAAACCGCCTTAGAATTGTCTTCTATGTATTTTAGAAAATCCTCTCCGGATAAAAAGGCATGTTTTATTATTTCTGCAAAACCGCTTAAGTATTCTTTATCCGAAAGAGTTAAAAGAAAATTTGTATCAATACAAACCTTCTCTGCGGGATAAAAAGAACCAATAAGGTTTTTACGCTCCATAAAATCAACACCGGATTTTCCGCCAATTGAAGCGTCAACCATAGAAAGTAAAGTTGTGGGAACAAGAACTAAACGACAACCTCTCATATAGAGAGATGCAGCAAAGGCTGTTATATCACAAATGACTCCTCCGCCCAATGCTGTTATTACAGAACTTCTGTCCAAACCAGCATTTACAGCTGATTGTTCTATACTCTGAACAGATTCTAAATCCTTATACTTTTCTCCTGAACCAAGAACTACTACTTCTTTGCTGTGTTTAGATAAAGCCTCAGCTTCATCAGAAGTAAACATGGTATCATCTGTCACCAACAGAGAAGCATTCTGCCCTTTCTCTGAATCATTATATAGTGAAGAAAAATCTAGGCTGCGGCCAATTACTACTTCAGTTGTTTTTCCTTCAAGAATTACATTAAAACTAAACATCCTGTGTGATTATATATAAAAAGATAAGGTTCGGAAAGCTCTCACAAAAGCTCTATATTAGAAAGCTCTCTAAAAAATAAAGTTTTTTTATGAAACTATATATTATTACCGTTGACTACCTGCGAGCTGTACTGCTATTATTCGTTCATGAGAAAACTTTCTGTAATTTTAGCACTATTTCTAATTATAAATTTCCAAATATTTGGAACGAGCCTTGATTCAGACAATAATACTGAAGAGTCCCCAAATGTTGAATTCGGCTTTCAGGCAGGAACCTTCAATGAAAGATATTTAGATACTAGCCATGACGATGATGACAAAGAATATGAAGATGCTGTTATTATGGCTAATCTAATTAGTAATTTTGAAGAAATGAAAGATTATCCTTTAACCCCTGGAGACACGTTTACATTAACAATAGTTTATGGTGTTAATACTGAAGACGGAACAAGTACTGATGTGAGCTATAAAATCCAATTAAAAGAAGACTATTCATTAAATCTTCCATTAATTGGAAGGATAGACACTAGAGGAAAAAATATCCTTCAACTTCAACAAATCATTTCTGAAGGAATTTCAAATATAATGCCTGTTCAGTTTGTAAACTTTGTTTTATCGTCGACAGCAAGTTTTAAGGTACTAGTCTACGGGGGGGTAAATTATTCAGGCTATGTTGACGCAAATCCAGCCACCAAACTTACAGATATACTGAGTGACTGTAAAGGTTTTTCAGACAATGCTTCTTATAGAGATATTAAACTAATAAGAAACGGAAAGGAAAAGAGTATAGATATTTCTCGTTTTTATAATAATGCCGACAAAAACTCAAATCCAAGGTTAGAACCAGGTGATAAAATACATGTACCCATGGCGAAAAAAATGGTCACAATCAGTGGTTATATTAAATTTCCAGGAACATATGAACTTCTTGAAAATGAAAAACTTGAAACCCTCTTCAGATTAGCGGGAGGAATGACCCCTGGACATGAAGATAATCTTATAGAAATAACCCGTATCAAAAGTGACGGAAAAACAGAACTTATCCAAACTGAAATAAAATCTGCTCCCAGTTTCAACTTGGAAGATGGAGACAACATTAAATTGCTACAACCTTACTATAGCGCAGAAACTATCACAGTAGAAGGAGCACTTTACGGAGAAAAGACAATAAATAAAAATTCTGTTTTTCAAGCGCCGACCTCGAGCGTAAAGCTTGAGGTTCCCTATTACCCTGGAATAACACTCCTAAATGTTTTGGATGAAGTAGGAGGACCAACTCCATACGCTATAACAGATAATGCAAAAATCAGACACAAAGAACAAAAAGAATCAGAACCTATAGATATAACAGAACTCTGGAAAAACAGAGATACAAAAATTGACATTGAACTTAGTCCGGGCGATTATGTGTTTATCCCAATAGAACGAGATTTTGTAGCAATAATGGGAGCAGTTTATGTTGAAGATGATGATGCCCATTCAAATATTATGAATCACATTAACGGCTACACTGTAATGGACTACATCATACGTTCTGGGGGGGTAGATCAAGATACTGCTAATATGAATAATATTGAACTTATATCAATTGATAACAAACGTAAAAAAATAAAATTAACTGACGAGGTTCCTCCAGGATCTATTATTTATATAAATCAGAACGTCCTTCATAAAGCAGATGATGTTTTTACCAATGTTTTTATAACAACAACATGGATCACAACTATTGTATCAGCAGTTACTACTATACTCGCATTTGTGAACACTTATATAGTAGATTTAAGTACTATCGGTAATTAATAAATTAAACTAATTCATTAAATAAATACAACGTCCTCTGGAAAGAGTACCTGCTCACTCCAGGGGATAGAGTTTTATTTTTCGTTTGGTAAAAACGGAAATGATTTAACCATATTCTTTACAAAAGGATCACTGATTGAATAAATACGTCTGTTTCCATGAACTTCAGAAGTAACAATATTTTTATCTTTCAGAACAGCAAGATGCTGTGAAATAACAGGCTGTGATTGATCAAGGCACTGCCAAAGATCTGTCACACAAGAATCCTGCTTTTCAATAAGACATAGGATCTTAAGTCTTACGGGATGTCCGCAGACTTTTAATTTTTCAGATAGAGATTTAATTTCATCTTCGGGGCAACAATTCTTTTCCATAAGGGAAAGAATATAAGCTTTTTATTACTTTTGCAAGTATTACTATATAGTAAATTTTGAAATATTATAAATCACCATTATTATTTTAAAAACTTCTTCAAAGCCTCTATAAATATAATAATTCAAGTAATTTCTTAAAATAACCAAGTTTATCAGGATGCTAACTTGAATAAACTTTTCATCACGACTAAGATTCGTTCGATATGGAAAGAGTATACCTTGATTGGGCAGCTACAACAGCTGTAAACATTGAAATATTGAAAAAAGCATTAGAGCAAAGCATTATATATTCTGAAAATCCATCATCACCTCACGATGACGGTAAAAAAGCAAGAGCATTTATTGAATCATGTAGAGAAAGTCTTGCCTCATTATTTGGAACAACAAAAGATAGATTAATATTCACATCAGGTGCTACGGAATCGAATAATATTGTAATAAACTCCCTCATTCCCAAGCAACTACAAAAACATTCATTTTCAAATCCCGGAAACATTGTAATTTCCGCAATTGAACATGCTTCAGTATATGAACCTGTGAAAGCTCTTGAAAAATATGGTTGGGAAATAAGAGAGGTTCTTCCTGAAGCAAACGGGATTATATCTGCCGAAAGCTTTGTTGAAAAAATAGATAAAAATACAAGACTTGCGGCAATTATAATGATAAACAATGAAACAGGAGCCATTCAGCCGGTCTATGAAATAGGAAGACTTCTATCAGAAAAAAACTTCAGAAAAAGAGTTCATTACCATATAGACGCAGTTCAAGCAGCAGGTAAATATCCATTAAATCTTGATAATACAAAAGCAGATTCAGCTTCTATAAGCAGCCATAAATTTCAGGGGCCAAGAGGCGCGGGGATTTTATATCTTAACAAAGAAATAAGCCCGATCTATTCAGGAGGCGGACAGGAACGAAATCTTCGATCAGGAACAGAAAACACCTTTGCAATTGCAGGAACTCTTCTCGCAGCTGAAAAAGCTTTACAAAATACAGATGAAAACTTAAAAAAAGCAATCAAATACAAAAAGCTATTATTAGAAACTATAAATAATATTCCAAATGCTTTTTTGAATCCATTATGTAAAACTTCAGACTACCTTAATCCTGAAAAATATTCACCTTATATAATTTCAGTAGGAATAAAACCTGTTCCGGGAGAAGTCCTGGTTAGAGTATTGAGCAGTAACGGCTTTGATGTATCAACCGGCTCAGCCTGTTCTGCCGGCAAAAAAGGTAAAAGCAGGGTTCTTAATGCCTTTGGAATTGATAACGAATCAGCCTTTTCAACAATAAGAATTTCAACTGGATGTGGTACAGAAGTTGAAGAAATCTCTCAATTTTGCGATACTTTGATACGCGAAACAACTATACTTGTTAATAGTTTAAGCAAATAGAAACATTTGCTACAGCAGAATAAAATCGACAGGAGTTTTTTTTGGACAAACTGTATCTTATAAAAATTGGTGAAATTGCCTTAAAAGGCGGTAACCGCAGTTTTTTTGAAAAAAGGCTGAAAAAAAATATAAAACTTGATCTTAGAGGAACAAATTGCATTGTAAGCGGAGGCAGAGGAAGATTCTTTGTTGAAGTAAATAAAGAGCATTCAGCGCAGGTAGAAGAAGTACTATCAAGAACATTTGGAATAAAGGGATTTTCTGTTGTAAAACGTCTTGAAAAAAATATTGATAAGATAATAGAAGAAGCTCTAATACAGGCCTCAGAAAATATAAAAGAAACCGGTGGAAAAAATTTTAAAATTACAGCAAGAAGAGCAGATAAAAGCTTTCCCCTAAACTCATATGGAATTTGCTGTGCCCTTGGTGACGCTATTCTTGATAACATAGAAGAGAGCGTAGTTGATGTAAACACCCCAGACTGGACAATTAATGTAGAAATCCGAGAGACAGCATATGTTTACAGTCATGTTCTACCCGGTCCAGGGGGACTTCCAGTAGGAACAGCAGGAAAAGGAATGCTTCTTTTATCTGGAGGAATAGACTCCCCTGTTGCATGCTGGTTAATGTCAAAACGCGGTTTAAAAATAGATTCAATCTATTTTCATACCTATCCTTATACATCCGATGAGGCAAAACAGAAAGTAATAGATCTTGCAACTATTCTATCACGCTATACCTCAGGAATGAACTTATATATAGTACCATTCACAGATGTCCAGCTAAAAATAAAAGAAAAAGGTTTTGAAAAAGCAACAACTCTATTAATGCGCCACGCAATGGTAAAAATAGCTGATCGTGTGGCAAAACAGAATGATGCGGGCTCATTGATAACAGGAGAAGCTCTTTCTCAAGTTGCAAGTCAGACCCCGGAAAGTATAAGATTTACCGGAAGCGCGACAGACCTTCCGACATTCAGGCCATTAATTGGAATGGATAAGGAAGAAATAATTGCTATAGCAGAAAAAATTGGAACTTTTAAAACTTCGATATTACCTTACGAAGACTGCTGTAGTCTTTTTGCCCCGGAACATCCTTTAACGCATCCGAATTTCGAACAAATAACAAAAGAGTTTATCGAGCTTGAGCTGGATGAACTTTTAAATACTGCGGCCCTCGAGACCGAAAAACTTTATCTTGGCGGAGAATAAAAATGAAATCTTTCATTACCGTAATAGGTCATGACACAGTTGGAATTATTGCTTCAATTGCAAACATTCTTGCAGACAGAAACGTAAACATCCTTGACATAAACCAAACAGTTATGGGTGATATGTTTACAATGATAATGATGGTTGATACCGAAAAACTCAGCTGCCAATTCGCGGATCTCTCAGAAAAACTAACAGAATACGGAAAAGATGCTGGACTTTCTGTTAGAATTCAGAGAGAAGAGATCTTCAACTCAATGCACAGAATATAGAACCAAGAACATTCTATATCCCTGCTATAAAAGTTGAGCCATTAGAGGAGAAAAAATTGATCAGAGCTGATGAAATACTTGAAACAATAGAAATGATTGACAGAGAAAATCTCGATATCCGTACAATAACAATGGGAATATCACTACGTGATTGTGCCTCTGAATCAGGTGAAAGATCCAGACAAAAGATTTATGATAAAATAACAAGACTTGCAGGAAATCTTGTAAAAACTGCTGAAGACATTCAAACAGAATATGGGATTCCAATTATCAATAAAAGAATCTCTGTAACACCAATAGCCTTGATTGCAGAGTCTTCCGATGATTCCAATTATGCCAAATGGGCAAGGACTCTGGATAAAGCTGCGGCTGAAACTGGAGTCGATTTTATTGGAGGCTTTTCAGCACTTGTACACAAAGGCTACAGTTCAGGCGACAAAAAACTTATAGAATCAATACCGGAAGCACTTTCAACCACAGAGAAAGTTTGCTCATCTGTTAATATTGGAACGACAAGAGCAGGTCTTAATATGGACGCCGTTGCTCAGATGGGAAAAATAATAAAAGAAACAGCAGAACTCACAAAAGACAGAGGAGCTTTAGGATGCGCAAAACTTGTAGTATTTTGCAATGCTCCTGAAGATAACCCATTCATGGCAGGAGCATTTCATGGAGTTGGCGAACCTGAATCTGTTATAAATGTAGGAATCAGTGGCCCTGGAGTTGTTCAAAGTGCAATAAAAAAAGTCCCTGATGGAGACTTTGGTGTTGTTGCAGAAGTAATTAAAAAATCAGCTTTTAAAATTACACGTATTGGAGAGCTTGTTGCAAGAGAAGCCTCTAAGCGGCTTGATACAAAGTTTGGAATAGTGGATCTATCACTTGCCCCTACTCCGGCTATTGGAGATAGTGTTGCTCATATCCTTGAGGAAATGGGATTAGAAAAATGCGGTGCTCCAGGAACGACAGCGGCTCTGGCTCTTCTTAATGATGCAGTTAAAAAAGGCGGAGCAATGGCTTCATCTTATGTAGGAGGGCTAAGCGGCTCTTTTATCCCTGTAAGTGAAGATGCTGGAATGATAGATGCAGTAAAATGCGGGAGCTTAACTATTGAAAAACTTGAGGCTATGACTTGTGTATGTTCTGTAGGCCTTGATATGATTTGTATACCTGGTAAAACCACAGCAGAATCTATATCTGGTATAATAGCAGATGAAGCAGCAATAGGTATGGTTAACCATAAAACAACTGCAGTAAGAGTTATTCCTGCCCCAGGAACTGATATTGGTGATATAGTAGAATTCGGTGGGCTTTTAGGAAGTGGACCGGTAATGAATGTGAATAATTACAACAATTGCTTTTTTATTAATAGAGGAGGACGCATTCCCGCGCCGATAAATAGTATGAGGAACTAATGTCAAATATAATTGTTTTTACAAAAGAAGAAGAAACATTCATAAAAGATATAATGAATATTATTAATCAAAAAAATCCTGAAGAAGCTTCATATATTCAGAGCAGAATGGAGACTTTAAAAAAACTTGCAGAAACTGCTTCAGAATTCCCTTCATTCAGAGATACCAAAACTATTGGAAATTCTACATTTAGTATGGAAAGTCTAATAGAGATGATCTGCGATATGGACTTTGCAGATCAAATAATGTATGTGCCAACTAAAGTAATTGTAGGCCGCAGTTATGTAGTTTCCAAGGTTAATTTTATTCTGATGTTAAAATATGAAGCAGAATCAATTGAAGAACTTTCTGGTCATGTAAAAACAATTGACAAAATTGCCGGTATGAATATCTATGGATTGATGAGCGAAGAAGTGTACCTTTCGCTTATTCAAGAAAAGGACTTAGATATTGAACTCAAAAAACGTGCCGCTGTAAGATTAATGAATATCTGGGAATATAGGCTAACCCAATCAGCAGAAGACTACGCTCCAATGTTGAGTTCATTGTGGAAATCAAGAAAAAAACTCTCCCCAATCTATGGAACAATGATGGGAATGAGTGAAATGCTCCAAATTACACAGACAATTGATCCGGTTTGGTTTGATTTTATTGGAAGCTCTGAATACAGTGACAGCGTTCTTCAGTCTCTTGAAGAGTTTCTCTTTAATCTAACTTATGAAGAACTTTGCCATATAAGAGAGATTATGCTCGAGAAAAAAATAACTTCTATAGATAAAAAAAATATAGAATCACTTCTTCATCTTGAAAATATTTATTCTGATTTTAATAACGCAGATCCTAGAGAAATGCTTATGTTTTATAAACAGCGAAAAAAGAATGCTGAACTAAGAAAAAAAGCAAGAAAACCGGGACCTACAAAAACAATCGAAGAATATATCTTGTTATTTTTATTAAAAATTGAAAAAGCCTATCATCCACAACATACTTTCAAGGAATAATTATCATGAATATTGTACTTGTTTATCCTCAGATTCCACAAAATACTGGGAACATAGCCAGAACTTGCGCAGCAACAGGCGCTTCTCTGCATCTTGTTAAACCTCTTGGATTTTCAACAGACGACAAAAGCCTTAAAAGAGCCGGATTAGACTACTGGTCACTTCTCGATATTCATTATTACGATAATGTCGAAAGTTTCCTTGAAACAATTACAAATGAATCAGATTTATTCTTTTTCACAACAAAATCTAAAAAATCATATTCAGAAATGAGTTATACAGAAAATAGTTATCTTATTTTTGGAAGTGAAACAAAAGGACTTCCTGAAGAACTGTTAGTTCAGCATCAAAAACAAAGTTGCAGAATCCCAATGATAGAAGAATCAAGATCACTAAACCTTTCAAACTCAGCGGCTATAGCAGTGTACGAGGCTTTACGACAAACCAATTTTTCAGGTTTAAAAAGAGAAGGAAATCTTCATCGTTTAAACTGGCCCGAATAAGCTTCAGAGGCCTTTCAAAATCTAACTTAGTTTTAAAAGCTCTCTAAGAAATTCACCTTTTTTATCCGATTATATTCTTATGGTAAAGTGTATAAACAAACAATTATTGAGCCTTTTT
>JAQQAK010000172.1 GCA_028527945.1 Spirochaetaceae bacterium | reverse complement strand
AATTTGGTTGGTGATACATTGTCTTCAATACCGATAGTGTTTCAATAAAATATCACCCTCAAAACACCATAGGCTTAACAGTTATAGTATTAACCTAACAGTTAACTGAAAAAGATGCCAAAAGCTCAAAATAAAAGTTGGAACTTTTGGCAGTAAATCGAATAAGATTCAATATAAATTAGTTAAAAACCAATTCTCGTTTTTATATCAATATGGTTCTTAGACAAAAAAATATATTACTGAAGCTTACCCTGCAAAGGATGGGATTTTTTCCAGCCAGCCTTTGATGTATAATCAACATAATAAATCTTCAAATCAGCTTGAGACTCATAGTCAACAAAATATATGGTCACGTCAGCCTGTGTATCAAAGTCGACAAAGTACCAAAGACCATCATCACCTCTTGCCTGAGATTCATAATCTGCCTTGTAAACACAAAGATCTGCTTGTGATTCATAATCAACAACATAAACTTTTACCTCTGCGTGTGATTCATAATCTTCTATGAAGACGTTCCCAGAAAAAACAGCTGAGGAAAGTACTAAAAGTAAAATAGTTACAAAGAATAATCGTTTCATCTTTTCTCCTTAATTTATATTTACAGAAGTTTAACAGGGCTTGAAAATAAAAACAATTAAAAATTAATATGGAGCCTTCATTTGACTATTTTTTTTCTACTCCCCAAAAACGAAGAATCAATTTTCATGAGTGAATAGAGCATCATCATAATTGATATGCAGTAAATGGGCTTTTATCAACAGCTTGTTTTGTAAATAATTATCACGGTTTTAGCTAAAGACATTCCAGCAATAAGCTAATAAATACACTCCCCTACAACCATAAGCCTCAGTTCTCTGGTGATTGTCATACTCCCTCAGACAATATTACTGCGTCATAGGCATATGAATAAGTTCTCCCTCATTAAAATAAAGCAGACATAATTGGTTTATAAAAAAGCCTTTATGCCCTTATTTCAGACCGGTTCTTAAAATTATTCAATTTCTATTTTTTTACTAACATAAACCTGACATTTCTAATATTGTATAGGTTTTATATCAAAATCTGTACAAAATAAACAAGGAAATATCGCATGAAGAATACAATTTATAGAATGGTCGTAAAGGTTTCTGCGGCAGTTATCTTATCCATTCTTTTTACTGTAGGCCCTACACTCTTTATTACAGTAAGCACAACTCATAAAATTATTTCCAAAATGTCAGTAGAAAACCTTGAGTTAAGAGTTAAAACATACGCAAGACTCTTCTCTAATCTGTTTGCTAATGTACAAACAGAAACATTAGCACTTGAAGCGGCTACCCTACAAGGACTGAATGAAGAGGTTCTCAAGAATGAAGAAGCATTTAATAATTACAGAAATAATGCAGTAGAAAGATATCTTGCTCTGGCATCTTCAATACAGCCATTGGATCTTTATACATATTTTGATCCAGAAAAGATTTTCAACTCCAGATCTATTTCAGTAAGTAAAACAAAAAGCTACACAAAATTCGCGGAAGATGAAGAAATAAAAGATTATACATGGGACGATATAAAAAATAAAAACTGGGTATGGTTTTCGGCAAAAGAAAGACGGGGACAATACTGGTCAGATCCGTATTTTTCTGAAAGATTTAATATGAAGGTATTCACATACTCAAAATCAATAATTTTAAACGCAAAATTTGTTGGAGTTATGGGAATAGATACGCCATTTGAAAACCTGAAAGAAAAAATTTCAGAGGCAGTTCTTTTAGACACAGGGTTCTTCTTTCTTACAAATGAAGATGGAAAAATTATTTATCACCCCAAAATAGAAGAAGGAACAATGCTCTCAAAAGTTGTTCCAAACACATTTGACACAATGCTTCAAAATAGAAGCGGACAAGGAACATGTTTTGAAGAACTAAATGGAGTAGAGACAATCTTTTCATTTTACAGACTGGAAAATGGATGGTACTTGATAGGCTGTCCTCCCAAAAGCGAGGCCTTTTCTGAACTCAATATTATGAACAGATTAATAGCCATAATAATACCAATTATTATGCTTTTAGCGCTTTGTGTAGCAATTTTTATAGGAAGACATTTATCTCATCCAATAAAAATAATTACAAATAAACTTGAAAACATTGCATCCGGAGACGGAGATCTTACCGGCAGAATAGAAATAAAATCAAAGGACGAAACAGGAATCCTTGCGGGACATTTTAATAATTTTACAGAAAAACTGAGAAAAATGATATCTCAAATGATAGAAGAAAACGATCATAGTGTTAATATTCAGGAAGGCCTGCTAGAAGCTGCTGATGATATGAATACCGCCATCGAAGATCTGGACTCACATCTAATATCAGTTTCAGGACAAATGGAAAAACTAAACAGACAAATTTCTGAATCATCATCTTCAGCTTTAGAGATATCCGGAAACCTAAACTCATTCTCTTCTCTAATAGAAAGCCAGAGCAGCTCAGTAAGCCAGTCTACAGCTTCTATAGAAGAAATGTTAGCCTCTCTTGATAATGTCGCTCGAATTACTGAGAACAAAAGAAAATCATCAGAAGTTCTAAAAAAATCAACCAAAGAAGGTGGAGAATTAATAGAACAAACAACCAATCAGATTACTGATATAACAGCACAATTGGGCGCTATTCAGGAAATGACTGAGCTTATAAAAAATATTGCGTCGCAGACAAACCTCCTTTCAATGAACGCCGCCATAGAAGCGGCACATGCAGGAGACGCCGGAAAAGGTTTTGCAGTTGTCGCAGAAGAAATCCGTAAACTCGCGCAGGATTCTTCTGAAAGTTCAGCAAGAATATCCAGCGTACTTGGAAATATGAGCAGCATGATTCAGTCTACAAATAAAATAAGTACACAAACCCGTGATTATTTTGACACAATAAGATCTGAAGTCGACGATGTAAATCAGGCCTTTCTGGAAATAAGCGATTCAACACGTGAAATATCTACAGGGAGTAAGGAAATTCTAAAAGCTATGTCTGAGTTAAATTCCATCTCTGCTGAAGTTTCATCCGGCTCCAAAGAAATGAAACGCGGTACAGAAAATATTGCTATATCATTAGATCAAATAAATGAAATATCAAATGACGTAAAAGAAATGGTCTTTAAATCTGAAGATTCAATTAAATTTGTAAAAGATCATACAGTGTTGGTTAAAAATAATTCGGAGATGCTAAGCCGTATAATAATAAAGCTGTCAGAGCAAATGAATCAGTTTAAAGTAAGTTAACCTCTGAAACATCCGGTTTTT
>JAQQAK010000171.1 GCA_028527945.1 Spirochaetaceae bacterium | reverse complement strand
TATTTGTTCCGTCACTCTGGGCAATACCATATCCATCATTGTTTTTGCAGCTTAGAATAAGATCATTTGAATAGCCTCTATTTACGCTATTTATTGTATAACTACTATTTGAGCCTAGGGATTCGGTATCTTTATAAAGGTTGCTATTAATAACGGTATAGACATTTGAATCAATAGCAGTTACTCCACTGGCTTCTTGTCCGTTAATTATAGATTCAAGTTGAATATCTTTAGCTATTAGAGTGAATGTCGAGTCGGAACCTGATGAAGCATTAATAGCACCATTAACTGCTTTTTTTGCTGAAAAAATAGAATCAGTGTAAGTCCCAAGAGTTATGTAAGCTTCAAAAGCTACCCCTGTAGGAATTTCAGAAATAGTTATTTGACCATCTACAACCTTCTGAAAAGAATCATCTCCTAAACTATAAAAATTATTTGCTGATTCAGCTGCAAGTTTTACTTGTGCCCAATATTCTGTAGAATCAGAATCCTTGGAAATAATAGATGATAAATCCACAGTAATTTCTTTTAAGTTTTCTGTTTGAGAATCATTACAGGATAAAGAAATAAAAAGAATAAGACCTGTGAAAAATAAATAAAAAAGTTTTTTAATCTTCATTAATTGCCTCCTTTATTCCGATACAGTAATAACAATATTACCATAAAAACTTGTGTTACCTGAAGACGCTCCTATAGATGAAACAGGTGACGCACTAGATGCACTATTCGTTGCAGCACTACTTTGGGCATCTGTACTCTGTTCTTTAGCTGTGGAGGCTTTAGTTGACGTTGATTTTACCATCTCACTTAACGGAGCAGAAGTTTTTCCACTAGTGGAAGAAACTGTACTTGATTCACCTTTGTTAACAAGCTGTGGCTTAGTAGAATGTTGATTGCCAAAGGCTACAGTACCTTTAGTGACTTCTAGCCTGTTACCACCAAAAGAAAATTTTGTACCTCTAACTGCAGCAGTCGCTGATGGGCTTCGAAGTTTGAAGTCATGGCTTAAACCTTCATCTCTGTTTACTTCTGCCTTTACTTTACCTACACGTACTTCTAGTGAAGTAGTTTGTCTGCCACCTATTTGAACTAACTCATCTAAAGACATTCTACTGAGTGACGCAACTTCTATTTTAGCTGCACCTACTTCGAGAATTGCGGTAGAACCAAATCCTGTAGAGATACTTGCACCTTTAGGAAGTAAAGTTCCTACAGTAGCTGGCTGCCAGTCTTCTCCTGGATTCATTATCTCAACACGGCCTGTAATTTCTTTAATAACTGCGCTGTCTGAAGCGAATACCTGAAAAGGTATAAGCAAGACAGCTAAACAAAAAATAATTTTTCTCATCTCAAGTCCTCCTCTGCTAATAACTTAGCGAAACATTGAGTTTTGCTAAAAATGACGGATCTTCTAAATCCGATCCAGCAAACGCATCACTTTTTGGTATAAAGTATCCTAATTGAAGGCTTGCTCCCAAGTCTGAAAAAGGTCTTAAATATAAACCCAAGTCTATTTCTGACCCAAGATAATTACCACTATAACTTGATGATATTTCAGATACAGATGTGGGACCATCTACAATACGAAAAAAAGGTAGATAAGATAGTGCTATCTGCATGTTATCGATAACAGGGAGTGGCAAATCTTGAAAAGGCTTAATAGAATAACTAAGGCTTCCACTTATTATGTTAGAAACTCCTGGAGTGAAAATTAATCCTCCACCGCCACTGGTTATTGCAGTAAACTGATTATAATATCCTTCTGTGTTTCCTTCATAATAACTTGTCGCATCTGAATCTCCTGTACCAAATACAACTCCAAGGCTTATTCTTGAATTAAAAATAGAAGGCATAAAGTAATCTATAGTAAATCCAGCCATATGAGATATTATAGTAGTGTATTGATAAGAATAGCCAGTAGAACTACTTGAATCTTCAAGATAACTTAGGCTACTACCAGTCCCAAAATAGTAAAAAATATTATGATAAAACATTGGTAAAAATGAACCTGAAATGCCTGCTCCAAAATACTGTGTATTTACTGCGCCTCCCTTGTTTGCGTAATAAGTTTCTTCACCAGCCTGTAATAATTCATAACTTTCAGTAGCACCACTATAATTTTTTAAAGCAGAAATCATAGTTCGTAGATCTTCTTGGGCTACAAAAGAGAAAGTGAAGCTTTGTTTTAAAACAAGTTCTGGAAGAGTGAACGTCGCTATTTGAACTGCTCTTGGATTATCCAATAAAGTTACTGAATCGTTATTCAGAATATATTCGTAAAGGCTTACAGTATTTGAGTTCTGTGTCGCATCAGTTTTGGACATTATAGTTGTTGTTGAATCTGTTAAAATATTACCGGTGTCAGCAAACATAAAAGCTGTTGTTCCAGCTGTTAATGTTAATTCAACGGCTGAATAGTTGAAGTTAGCAGAAAAACCATCGAGCTTCTGAGAGAAAACTTTTGTAGAAAAGTCTGAAGTAGAGAATCTTCCTAAAGTAGTTAAAATTAATGATGGACCATATTCTAAATCAGTATAAATTCCAT
>JAQQAK010000170.1 GCA_028527945.1 Spirochaetaceae bacterium | reverse complement strand
AGCCAGTATAGCAATCCCAATCTTATAAAGACTGATTTCTTTGAGGCTAAGTCAACTGCATATTCAAAAGCAACAGCTTTAGTTGATGATTTATAGAAATTATCACTTAAAAGCTTTTGTTTACAAAGAAAAGAACGGAGTCTGGCTGATTAGCACTAGGAACAGCCAGACTCCAGTTTCAATTTTACTTTTTTTAAAAAAAATAAATGGGGAATCTATTTTCTTTCTTTAATAGCGAACATGTTTTTGCAATATTAAATTATTTTTAACCATGCTCACTATTTTGTATTCTTAATCTTCTTGTAAAGCGACCTGTTTTACAAGAAGGTATAAATTCAAGTTTTTGAGGCTCTTTCAAAACTTAGGAAGTTTTGAAAGAGCCTCTTTTGTTTAACTATAAATTGCTCTTAAGCAACATCTTCATTATCATTTGAATACTTATAAAATCCTTCGCCTGTAGTGACTCCAAGTTTTCCCTTATCAATAAAGTCTCTTTTGAGCTTCCATGCAGCTTTAGATAATCTTTCATCGCCAGAGGCATCAGCTCTCATCTTTGTAATATTATAGGCTGTAGTAAGTCCTACAATATCATATATGGCAAATGGACCCTTTGGAGCACCGGTAGCAATCATCCAGGTTTTATCAATAGTTTGTGGATCTGCGATTTCTTTAACATAAAGATCCATAGCAGCTCCCAAAAACGGAACCAGTAAAGAATTTAGTATGTATCCTGGTTGTTCCTTGTATATTGGAAGAGCCACCATTCCAATAGCTTTCGCAAAATCTATTATGGTTTCAAAAACAGTCTGATCTGTACCTGAATGTTTCATTATTTCTGCTGTATTATTTTTCCAAACTTCATTAGCAAAGTGAAGGGCTAAAAATCTTTCGGGACGTCCTGTTTCTTCAGCAAACTGGCTAGGCAGCAATGTTGAAGAGTTAGTCGCAAATATTGTTTTTTCTGGAGCAACTTTTGCAAGATTAGTATAAAAATCCTTTTTAATATGAATATCTTCAGGAACTGCTTCTATTCCAAGATCGGCATCTTTTACTGCTTCAGCCAAATCTGCGGAAAATGAAATGTTATTCATTGCATTTTCAATATCTTGCGATGTTGATTGTAGATCATTTTTATAGCGTTCTCCGAGCTGTTCAAATTTTTCTTTAGCGGCGTTTAGGTACTCTTCTTTTAAGTCATAAACCGTAACATTGAATCCCTTATATGCTGTTTGAAAAGCAATTTGAGATCCCAGTACCCCTGAACCAAAAACCGTTACATTCTTAATATTCATAAATCTTCCTCCAAAAGTAAATCGTGTGTTGCTCAATGCCTAATTTATTAATGTTTATTTATGTACTAAATATATCAATAAAATATAGATATTGTGAAACATGTGACATAAAGATATTATAATAAAAATTAAATTGTGCCAATAAGAATATACAATTCACAATAAAAAATTAATTTATATCGATAAACAATTATAAAGTTACAAATAAGCTATAGCGGAGATTGTATATTTATCCAGCCCCGAATAGCCGGGGCTGGTAAAATTAAGTTGTTACTTTTTCTGTTATTTCTTTTTTTTGTGGAACTTCAAGAGTCATGGATATAATCCATGAACCAACTCCAACAAGGGCAGCGGCGCTAAAGAGATATTCAATTCCCATATACTCCCATAAGAATCCGCCGGCAATAGCGATGATAATGCTAATGAGATGGTTCATGCTCAATCCTGTAGAAAGGGTAGTTGTAAATTCTTCATTAGTATCTGACTTAGATTTAGCATATAAGTCTCTGGCCATCCCCATTGCAAAGGATATTGAATCAAGTAGAAAAACAATACTGGTTATGATGAAGGCTGTTGTGTTACTAAAAAGACGGCCTGAAAATCCATAAAGGAAGCACAGAATAATAAGGGCAAGAGAATCCCATATAAGAACTTTCTTGTAACCTATTTTATCCAGCAGCTTACCAATTTGTGGAGCCAGAAACATATTGATTATAGACCAGACTCCATAGAGCAAAGAAATATAGGCGGCACTGGCTCCGTATTTCAGGATCAAGACAAAGGGGGCAAATGTTAAAAATACCTGTTTTCTTGCACCAAAGAAAATTTCAAGGAGGTAATACTTCTTGTATTTCTTGCTTATAAAGAGTTTTTTTCTTGGTTGTGATTTATGAGTGTCTTTTATTAAAAATGTCATTATAAGGGCTGCAATAATAAGAATAATTCCAAGAAAAAAGATAACCCTGTATCTGCTGAAAGCTTGATTGATTCCAAGCGCTGTCAAGATTAGCATTATAAGAGGCCCTATATAATAACCGGCGGCCTGACCTCCGTTAAAATAACCTCTTAAGGTTCCTAAGGCTGCTCCTTCCTGTCCTGGCTGCGCGTAAAATATCGCAATAGATTTTCTGGCCGGCATCATAAGATGTTCTCCAATACTCCAGAAACAGATCATGGCAATTCCTATAGATGTAACATCTCCTTTAAGAAAGAAACCGATCATACCTATCAAAGTTGATACAAGGGCTATTTTTACCAAGTCCATTTCTGAAAAACGATAAAGTAAGGCCATGACAAGAAATATGAGAAGTCCCGGCATTTCTCTTGGGAATTCCAACAATCCCCTTTCTGTTTTACCCATTCCTAATACTTCGTGTAGATAATTATTGAGAATACCGCTATACATTCCAGAAATAAGACCAAAAAGAAGTACCGTCAACAAAAAGGAAAAGATTTTGTTATCCTTAAAGATTTTTGATAAATTAGTTTTCATAAAAAAACTCTCCTAAAATTGTTGCCATAGAAAGGCCGGAGAGATACAACGTACCATCCGCCTTACATATGGCTAGATTGTACGTTGGATGACGTGAACGTTTACGGTAACTTTTACATTACGAGATGAACTATAAAAAATAATGACAAAGAGGTCAAGCCTCAGTAAGCGCATAAGCTTTTCAGCTTTGTTATTTTGAATTCCTCGCTTTTTTCTTCTCTTTTTCAAGCCGTTTCAATCCAAAGAAGAAAGCCGGTAGAAGAAACAGTACCGCCAGTATCCAGGCGGCAGGAGAGGACAGGCATACCGCTGTATATCCCAAGGCAGGAACGGCAACCACAGCCATTATGCTCCTTGCCGCCATTTCCATGATTCCAGAAAAAAGCGCCATAGATCAGCCCCATAAGGCTGCTGCTTTTCACTCCTGTTCTCAGGCGCTTCCATTTGCCTGCTCCCGCGTTCTGCCCAGCAAAGGTCGCCATAGCTGTCCCTAAGGCATCGAGGGGGGCACTGAAAAAAAGCTGTACCTTTGTGGCCGCTGAAACGGCCGCCACTATGGCCGAACCCAGACTGTTGGTCGCTGTCTGTAGTATCACTGCTCCCAGTGCGGTGATACTACATTCTAGCCCCATGGGAACTCCGGCAAGGCAGAGCCTGCCTATATAAGAAAGCCTTATTATCCGTTCTTCCTTTTCTATTTTGAGTATCTCGAACTCTCTTTTTATATAGATGAGGCAGGCCAGAGCTGAGAGCCCCTGGGATATTATTGTGGCAAGAGCCGCTCCGGCCACATCAAGGCGGCAGGCAAGGATGAAGACCAGATCCAGAATAATATTAAGAACAGATGATATTATCAAAAAGACTAGCGGGGTCTTGCTATCGCCGATGCTTCTCAGAACGCAGGATACCATATTAAAGAGTAATATAAAGGGAATCCCCCCAAAGATAATGGATATATACCGGTAGGCTCGTTCTGTTATATCGTCAGGTGTCCTCATCAGAGCCAGAAGGGGGCGGCAGAATGCCAGGGTAATAGATGTTATCAATATAGCAAAAATTAGGGAAAGAACTTCTGAGTTAAAGATGTACTGCCTCATTGTCTTGTGATCCCCGGCACCATAGCTATGAGCCGCTGGAATGGCAAAGCCGGAGCACAGGCCGATGCAGAATCCTATAATTAGGTAATTCAGCGAAGCTGTCGAGCCCACAGCGGCAAGGGCTCTTACCCCGAGAATACGCCCTACAATGATCGTATCTACTATATTATAGAACTGCTGGAACAGATATCCTGCGAAAATCGGCAAGGAAAAGTTAAGTATCCGAGGAAGAATTTTTCCCCTTGTGAGAGGCCTTGTCAGCTCCTTTGTCATAAATTGCTCCTGTTTTCCACTTGCCAGCCCACGGCTCTTTGCTGGGTTTCCCACAGCTGATAATAAAGTCCCCGGCGGTCTAACAATTCTTCATGGCTTCCTTCTTCCCTTATTTCTCCCTCATCCAGAACAACGATCTTGTCTGCCTCCTTAATGGTCTTTAGCCTATGGGCAATAACAATAATGGTCTTGTTCTTCAGAAGTTCGGATATGGCATTCTGAATAAATATTTCATTCTCCGGGTCCAGAGAGGCGGTAGCCTCATCAAGAAGAATGACTGGAGCATCTTTTAAAATAGCCCGGGCAATGGAGATTCTCTGCTGCTCACCCCCTGAAAGATTGCAGCCGTTCTCACCCACCATGGTCTCATAGCCGTCGGGGAGGTTCATGATGAACTCATGACAGTTTGCCCGTTTTGCCGCCTCAATAATCTCTTCTCTTGTGGCATTGTATTTTCCTATTTTAATGTTGTTGTAAATGGTGTCGTTAAACAAGCTGACATTCTGAAATACCATACTCATTTCAGCGTTTACCGCTTCCGGATCTATCCGGCTTAGATCCTGCCCTCCCATCCAAAGGACCCCGCTGTCTACATCAAAGAATCTGGCAATGAGGTTTGCCATGGTTGTTTTCCCGGAACCGGAGGGCCCCACCAGGGCGGTGAGGGTGTTTTCTTTAATCTCGAGATTTATATTTTTCAGAACTGCCGTCTCTTTATAGGAAAAGCTGACATCTTCAAAGCGGATATTGTGATCTAAAAAATCTTCAATATGGCCCGCTCCGCCCTGAAGCTTTTCATCCAGAATCCCCTGTATGGCGTCCCCCGCTATGGTAAGGTATTTAACCTTTACATAGTTCATGGAGAGGGTTTTCAGGTTTTCAAAGAAGCGGGAGCTGATGATGATAAAGATCAGCATAGTCTTACCGCTGAGAGAGCCCCCGGCCAGCAAAAAAGAACCGGTAAGCAGCAGCATGACCAGTCCAAAATCAATAGCTATTCCAGAGAGAACCATGACGGGGCTGAGGCGCCCCTCGGTTTTCAGGCTCTTGTCTCTGAAATCATCCATGCGGTGGACAAGAGCATCATACTTTCTTGAAGAATTGTTAAAGGATTTCAGGAATTTGATCCCGTTAACAAATTCTATAATTCCGTTGGCCAGCTGCTCGGTAGAATGAAGCAGGGCGGCCCCCTGTTTGTCCATAATCCCCCTTGCCCAGATGAGAATAAGCAAGGCCAGGGGCATGGTGATGATGGTAGCCAGGGCCATTCTGGGATCTATAAAAAATAGTCCCGCCCCCACAAACAGGCTGAGTATCAGGGTGGATACTGTCTCGGGCAGCAGCATGGTGATTATCAACTCAACCTGGTTCACATTACTCAAAACCCTGTTTGAAAGTTCCCCCACATCATGGGTATTGAAGAAACCAAGAGAAAGCTTTCTTATATGCTCGCCCAGTCTCAGGCGCAGATCCTTTACCATCAAGGTTCCGTCTTTTCTGGTGACCGTTACATTGAGAAAGGAAAAAAAGATTCTCAGAAGCGCGCTGGCCAGAAGTATCCATAAAAAAAGGAAGAAGGAATGCCTTGAAAAGGTATTGTCCATAATCCGGCAAAGCAGAAAATACAAGACCCCGAAGGGCACTGCCCCAAACAGGGCCTCCATGGTTGAAATAAGAGCCATCCTGGCCAACTTTACGGGCTGCCGCCCGGCAATCATTTTTAATGTGCTTAACATAGCGCGCCTCCCATAACGGGCCATTTTTTTCGACTGATGCTCCAATCTGAGGCATCTTTATGCATACTCCACATCTTTTCATAAAAACCCTGTAACTCAACAAGTTCGGCATGTGTTCCTCTTTCCACTATCTGCCCCTTGTCGAAGACCAGAATCTGATCCGCGCCGCTGATGGTAGAAAGTCTATGGGCAATAATTAAAACGGTTTTCCCCTTGAGAAGAGTATTAAGGGCCTGCTGAATTTTTGCCTCATTCTCTGTGTCCGCGTAAGATGTGGCTTCATCAAGAATGATAATCTGCGACTTCTTTGCCAGAGCTCTTGCAATGGCAATTCTCTGTTTTTCCCCGCCGCTGAGATAAGTACCGGAAGCGCCTATCTGCGTGTGATATCCGTCTTCCAGCCTCATTATAAAATCATGGGCCTGAGCCTTTTGGGCATTCTCCACAACCTCTTCTTCAGATATGGATTTGTTTCCCATGCGGATATTTTCCAGTATCGAATCATTGAACATAAAGATGTCCTGAAACACGAAACTCACATGGGTCATCAGGGCCTCTCCGGTCAGCCGGCGGATATCCACCCCTCCTATGGTGATCTCTCCACTATCCACATCCCAGAACCGCGGAACCAACCTTCCTATGGTGGTTTTTCCGGCGCCGGACGCTCCGGTGAGGGCTGTCATGGTTCCCTGGGGAACAGAAAAACTGACATCCTTCAAGACGGGTGTCTTTCCATAGCTGAAATTGACATGGAAAAAATCAAGGTCGAAGTTTGATAAATCGGAGACCCGTCCTGTATCGGGAATTTCCGGAGCTTCCAGAACCTCCTGAATTTCCTCAACCCCCTTCAGGATCTGGGAGATATTGGAACCAAAGCCTGTTAACTGCTTCATAAACCTTGAAAGCCCGAGGCCTATGAACATAAACAGCAAAAAGCTTGTAAGCGGCAGGGAGCCGGTGAGGTACATATAGGCCCCCACGGGAAGAATAAAGATAACCCCGCAGTCCATAAGGAGGGAATAAGCCGCGAAAAAGGGAGAGCCCTTTTTGTTAAAGGCTATCCAGTAGTTACTGTATTTTGCCGCTTCCTCTTCAAATTTTCTGAATGAAAACACGGATTGATTAAAGGCCTTTATTACCGGCATGCCCCTGATAAAATCAATAATAGTGGTGTTCATTTCATTCTTCAGTTTGTAAAACTTCTGTATATTTTCTGATTCCAGTCTTATTCTCAGCCTTTGCAGCACTACTCCCAGAACAACGGGCAGAATACTAAGGCAGGCCAACGGCAGATTCATTGAGGCAAGCCAGATGAAAATAATAATTGGCATAAAGGTTACAGAAAGCAAATCCACCAGATTATGGGCCACAAATTCCTCAATGGCCTCCACATTGTTCATTATGATACTTTTAAGTGTCCCTGAGCTGCTTTGGCTGTAATACCCCAGAGGAAGCTTTAGCATTTTGGCCGCCAGACGCTTTCTCAAATCAAAAAGGATACTGTAGGCGGCAATATGAGACTGAGTCATGGCAATACCTGAAAAGATAAGCTGGGTCAGAACACAAAGCGCGGCAATCCCCGACAAAATAAATAATTCATTCAATACCAGAGATGAATTAATAATTCTCAAAATAAAAAGATAGGCCACGTAATAGGGCCCCAAAGAGGCTAAGGAACTGAGGAAAATCAGTGCTCCGGAAAGAAGCAGCCGTGTTTTCCCTTTTTTCGAAATTTCAATAAGAAATCTTAGAGGTTTATTTTTCATATATGGTCCTTTAACGTTTTCTTGGTAAAGCGTGCGCACGCATAAAAAACGGTTTAGTATAAAATAAAAAATAGGCAAGACTAAGTCAAGTAAAAATTATATGAGGCTCTATATTCTTTTAGTTTATTTTTATGAATAAAAAGCTGGAAGGGGAGGATTCTCTCATCTGATCTGATTTGAAGTATTTTAATCTTAATGCTACTCTGAGTTAATTACTACCTTATACTTCAATTCCTATTTAACCTAATATAAAACCTGAAGGTAGGGAAGAATAAATGCAAGTTGGAGAACATAATATCCCGGATAAATCAATATCCGGCAGCGAAATGTTGATGTTCTAGGCATAATGAAAAGGCTTTATAAAACTACAATATAGAAAACAAGGAACGAAATGTTTTTTTTAACGCTGCCACAGTCTCGCTGCGGGTGACAGTTATTGTGATCATGAATTCAGGCTTAGAACAAAACAAGATCCAGTTATGGATGAGCAAAATTATGGAGATTGTTATAGACTGCCGGGGCTTCGTGAGCTTGTAAGGGAATGGGAAGAAGAGGCAAAGATCATGTTTTTCGAAAGCAAAGAAAAACGGTTTGAGTACGCTAAAAAATACTTTCCTGAAAATGCTTAAATGAGTTAGTGTGGCGGATGTATCAGGGACTTGTCTTTACAGGTTTGATTTTATATACTTATAAAATGCTTTGGCATACCTATTAAATTGTGTGGAGGTTAATTTAGATCAGTATGAATGATCCTGATGGCAGTAGGCCTGAACTTAAACTAAATAATACCGCCACCTGTAGAGAACTCAGGAGTCTTCTTTCTTAAGAAGCCTTCTTTAGAAAGAAGACCTTTCTCCGAAACGCCTCTTCTTGCGGCGGAAGGAGAAAACAATGATTACAATCTGGAAACAAAACAAAGACTCGATAGTAAAGACAGCAATGCTTGAGAAAAATTGCTGGATAAATATTGTCCGCCCTGATGATCTGGAAATTGAGACTATCAAGCGTGACTATGGAATTGCTGAAGATATTATTCTGGACATCCTTGATCCGGATGAGCGCTCAAGAAGTGAAAGGAACGAAGGATATCACGCTATAATTTTTCGTGTGCCAGCGTTCTCTGGTGAGGCCCAGCTTCAGTATTATACTGTTCCGCTTGGAGTAATTATAACTAAAGACATTTTTATAACCATATCCTGCATTGAAATTGATATAGTCAATACCTGTCTGAAAAAGGAGGGAAGGATTCCTCAATTCGATAAGCCAGCCGAGCTTTTACTGAGACTCATGCTTGATACCGCAAGATGCTATCTTCGTTTTATGAAGGCGATCAACCGTAATACTGATATGCTTGAACATGAGCTTCAACAGTCTGTAAAGAACACTGAACTTCTGAAGCTTCTGCGTATGGAAAAATCACTTGTATTCTTTTCTACATCGCTTCGCGCTAATGAGCTCTTGTTCAGCAAGCTTGAGAAAACCATATTTTCTAATCTGGATGAGGAAGAGAGTGAACTTCTTGATGATGTGATGATTGAGTCGAGCCAGGCCATAGAGATGGCCAATATTCACAGCAATATTTTAAGCGGCATGATGGACGCCTTCGCTTCGGTTATATCCAACAATCTTAATGTAATAATGAAGCGCCTCACCATGGTTTCTATTGTGCTAATGATTCCAACATTTTTTGCCAGTGTCTACGGAATGAATGTTCCTCTTCCGTTTCAGGCATCACCCTTTGCTTTTGCGGGAATCCTTGCCGGATCAGGAGTACTTGCTGTAATATGCGCCTTTATTTTTAACACAAGACGGATGTTTCGAAAACGAAAGGAATGACTAGGCTTCTTTAATCCACTGAGAGCAACTTCAATGGATTGACTTGTTTAGTAATCTTGTTTTATAATGAACTAACCAGTTGGTATAAATATGGGAAGACGTAAAAAGGGTGATACAACAACACGAGACAAGATTCTGACTACTGCAAGAAAGATGTTTTCAGAAAAGGGGTACGACGCTACATCTGTCGATCAAATAGTAAAGGCTGCTGAAATAAACAAATCTTCAGTCTATTACTATTTTGACAGTAAGAAGGCCATACTCGAGAATATCTACAAGGAGTTTAGCGATAAAGCACTGGAGATAAAGAAATCTTTTCCCTTGGGGGGGAAGATTAGCCGGGAAGACATAGAACGTTCTATCGAGTTTAACCGTAGGAATTCGGATGTTGTGAAAATAATGTGGATGGAAATGGTTAAAAGCTCGAACGAAACACCGGCATTTCTGAAATATTTTGATCAGGGCTTTATTGACGGCAAGAGGATCGCTGATGAAGCCAATGTAGAATTGGAAGATACACGGAAGAACCGCATCATGGTTATGTTTATGGCAACTTTTCCTATCTGGGGGTATACCGCTCTGGGAGAGCAGATATGCAGTTATTACAAATGGGATAAAGAAGGATTTACCAAAGATTTTATTGATGTGTTTTATGATCTATATGTTAAGAATCTTCAAAACTCCTTTGGCATTGAAGAATAACTATAAAGAACTGTTTTTTTTTGATTAATAATTAGACCAACTAGTTGGTTGTTATAAAACAATACAGGAGTGAACGACGATGGCAAAGAGATTTAAGGGTGGAATGCACGGACGGGTAGTTAAGTATCATTTTAAACACCCAGGAATGGACTTCTTTTTTCAATGGGTTCTGGGAATGGCAAATAATGGCGGAAGTACTGTAGGAGAGTGCTTTTCTACAGCTGCCAGAATTGAGGACGGAAATCCGGCGAGCTGGACAGAAAACTGGAATAATCTGGCTATTATTACCGAAAAAAAAGCTAAAAAATCACTTGAGATGTAGCATGCTATAAGCGCCCGTGAAGCTTATTTTCGTGCGTGCATTTATTATAGGGGGTGTGTCAGTTTTTCTAGTCCGGTAAAAGATAGTCATTATATGGATTATATTAATAAGGCTCGTGCCTGCTTTGTTAAAGCGATTGACCTTTTGGACAGTCCTGTTACTTTCTTTTCAATTCCCTTTGGCCGCGGAGCAATGCCTGGTTATTTTTTCAGACCGGATAATTTAGAAAAAAAGCGAAAAACCCTCATTATGATTGGCGGTGGTGATACTATCGTTGAAGATCTCTACTATTATATTGTTCCCTCAGGCTTAAGGCGCGATTACAATGTCCTTATTGTCGATCTTCCAGGACAGGGAACACTTCCGTTTGAAGGGTTGACATGGATGGCTGACACAGAGAGTCCAATGGGCAAGGTTATTGATTTTCTTCTAAAGCAGCCTGGGGTTGATGAAGAAAAGATCTCTGCTTTTGGTATTAGCGGCGGAGGTTATCTGGTTCCACGGGCTGCCACAAAGGAAAAACGCTTAAAGGCAATATGTGCCTCCGCTGTAATACTTGACTGGTACAAGCTCTGGACAATCAGTACAAGCATAGGTTCAATAGCCAAAATAGAAAATAGTTGGCTATTTTCACTTTTAAAGCTTATAAAGGGTAAGAGTTTCAGGGTTTCCATGGGGATTATTGATACCTATCTATGGCGTTGGGGCGTGGGTTCAATAAAAGAACTTTTGGAGGTTTCAAAACCAATGTCTCTGGACCCCTCAGAAATTTCATGTCCTACTTTGATATTAGTTGGCGAATCAGAATACGCTCTGGAGTATAATCGGTATTGTCAGGATCATAGTATGAACACGATAGATAATCCAAACAAAAAACTTGTGATAACCAAACAGATAGAGGGCGCAGAAGGTCACACCCTTGGTACCAATATTGCCTATATGAGTCAGCTTCTTTTTGACTGGCTTGATGAGGTTCTTTAAAAAAGCTTTGTCTGCTTTATTGCGGAATTAATCCTCTGGGGCCTAGGGAAGCAGCATCTGTTCAAACAGTTCTATAGCATCCTCAAGCTCTTTTTTCATTTTATCTGTATCTACTGGGGCATCGGGTTTTATTATAAAATTACGGAATGTCCATTCAGATCTGAATGAATTAAACAAAAGGACTGCTGACCGGGGATTACATGGACGTATCTTTTCTGCTTCCATTTGTCTTCTAAACAGGGCTTCGATATAGTCATCAGCCCTGTTTATAAATTCTCTTAATATTCCCCGAATATGTAGAAACTATTTGAGAAATCAAGTTAATTTATCAAAAACTGTAAGGGGGGCACTGTATCAAAATATAATTTTATATTCGTTTTTGTCCACTTTCTCACGTCAGAATTAAGTTTTATGCTGAATATTAAATTTTAAAATGGTTCGACGTAAAAGAATTCTGGAGGGGATTCAAGACTGATGACAGTTGTAGTTATTGCGGGCTTTGTTCCAAGAGCTGCTCAACCGGGAGTATTTCAATGGTAAATTGCAAGCCTCAATGGAGTAAGACATGCGAGCAATGCATGAGATGTGTAAATTATTGCCCGCAGAAGGTGATCTACCAGAGCTATTAAGGCAAAAGTATTAAGGACAGAAGAACTTATCATGAGCCGGTTTTTTGCTCGCGTGTGTGGAATGAATGGGTGGATGTAATAAAGGCTGGTAATTGTAGCATTTACTATCTCTTGTAGCTTACATATAAAAATAAAAATGAAATTTCTATATCAACTATTTATTAAGGTAATTTAAAAACTGTAATTAGCCTCTCATAGATTCTATTGAAGTTGTTTTTGAAATGAATATAAACGATAGTTAGCTGTATGCAAAGGTAAGGCTGTATGGTAACTTTAATTTTAAATTTTATTAGAGGGAGGATTGCTCCCCCACTAGAGCAGGCTTTAAGGTTGCTGATTTTAAATTAAATTAATACATAGATAAGGAGGAGATGGATTAGATGATGATTAAATTTTTTATTGGTATTATTGGCGTGGTACTTCTTGGATTTATTATAATAAAGGCTGTGAAGGCTTGGGAGAAGGCAGATATCGAAGAAAAAATTGATGACTTAAATGATACAACAGAGATGTACAATAAGATTAAAGATGTTGACATCGATGAAGTCGCCAAACAGAAAAAGAAATTGGAAAAATTTAAAAAGATATAAGATGCTCTTTCAAAATTTCCTAAATTTTGAAAGAGCATCATAAAATTATATTAAAAAAAATGAATAAATTAAAATCA
>JAQQAK010000169.1 GCA_028527945.1 Spirochaetaceae bacterium | reverse complement strand
CCATCATAGCCTGTCATGTAGCGTCCACTTGAAGTAAAAGAAATATTTTTAAGATCTGGTGTTGTTGGTATTTTTGTTTTTCTTTTACCATTTTTAAGATCCCAGTACTGGATGGAACCTGAACTATTGTATGTTAACAGTGTTTTTTCACTATTCGATATGAATGCTGAAGATACTATTCCAAATCCTTCTCTTATAGGGTATCTTTTTGAACCTGTTTTGGCATTAAGAAAAACAAGGCTGTTCCAGTCTGTTTTTCCATAAACTAAAAAAGTACCTTTTGGAGAGAAGGTTATAAAAAGAGGAACTTCTTTTAGTCTTTTGCTGAATAGTTTTTTACCAGTTTTCCAGTTCCAAACAGACAATTCTACAACATTTATACCATCGCTGGATATTATTGCTGCATATGAGCCTGATTGAGAAATTGCCATTTTTCTGATCTGTGTATATGACGCCTGAAGTTGGTATTCCAGTTTTCCGTCAGGAAGCCCCCAGACTTTTAGTTTTCCATCATTACCAGCTGTAACTAAAGTGTTACTAAGTTCTGAATATTCTATTGCAGAAATAGAGTTTGTATGACTGTTGTTAATTAAAAAGCGGGGAGTATCCCCGAATGTTGATAAAGTTATTGCTATGAAAAATAATATAGACATTACACATTTTTTAAACATTTATGAATCCTCCAGATAGAACAAGAGTTAATCGTAAAAACATATAAAAACCTCTAAGAAGAAAATAGTTAATTTGTTTTTATACAAATAAATATCATTTATTTGTATAGTGTATTTTGCTTTTTTAAAAGTAGATATTTTAAAAAAGTTTAGCTAAAAATAAAATTCAAATCACTGAATACGGATAACAATAATAACAGAATGATAAGGAAAGATCCAATCATTTGATAACGGTAAAGTGATTTTGTTTTTGGGGGGCGTCCAAGTATTAGTTCAACAATATTGAACACTATCATACCACCATCTATCACAGGTATTGGTAATAGGTTCATAAAACCAAGGGCTACACTAATCAAGCTTAAAAATCTGAAGAAATTTATAAAGCCTTCGCTAAGTCCACTTTTAAAACCTCCTGTTGCAGCTTCTCCCATATAATAAGTTAGTTTTACAGGGCCTGCTACGGCTTCTCTTACTTTTATACCTTTGAAAAAAAGGCTTAGACTTTTGATGTTTAAAAACAATGTAGAAAATGTTTCTTCTGTTCCTTTACCAAAAGCCTGGAAGATGTTTAGATTTGGAGATTTTATTTCGATACCGCTGAAAGATAAACCAATAATTGGAATATTGTTCTCATTGATTTGAGGAATAAGGACGGCTGATTTTTTTTGTCCATTTCTTAGGTATTCAATTTCAATTTTGTTGGGATTTTGTTTAATGATGGAGGCAAGCTGTACCTGGTGTTGTATCTTAATACCATTAGCTTTTGTTATTAAATCTCCTTTTTGAAGTCCTGAAAGATCTGCGGCAGAATCTGGTTTGATCCATTCAATTTTGGGTTCTATCCATGCTGAAACACCAATTACACCAGCTCCTGTAGATTTATCAAGTTTAGGAGTTATCTCTGTTTTTATTTCTTTTCCATTTCTGTCTATAACAATTGGTATTGTCTTATCTGGATACTGAGAAATATAATTCTGACAGTCGTAAAAGCTTGAAATTGTTTTTCCATTTATTTCAATAATTCTATCTCCAGACTTTAAACCTGCAACATCAGCCGGATATGAAATCTCTGAGTTTGCGTTTTGGTATTCGGATACAAGAATTATTTTATTTTCGTAAGTATAAGTTGTAAAGCCAAAGAACCAAATTAAACTTAAAGCTATAATAGCAAAAATAAAATTAAAACCTGGTCCCATGAAATATGTGAAAATACGTTTTAAAGGATGTGCCGCAAAAAGTGAACCTTCATCCTTTGGTATTTCATCAGAATTCTCATTAAGGGCTTGTTGAAACATTTCTTCGCCCTTCATCTTGCAGTAACCACCTACAGGAAAGGCTGATAATCTAAATTCAGTTTTTTTGAATTTATGCTTGAAAATTGCTTTTCCCCAACCTAAGGAAAAGGCTTCTACTTCTATTCCGGTTAGTTTTGCTGCAATAAAGTGACCAAATTCATGGACAGTTACAACAATACCAAGCCCTATCACACCAATAAGAATATTTGTAATGGCATTTAAAATGGTCAATGATGTTTTATCCTTTCAATAATTTTTGTTGTCGCAGTTCTTATTTCTGCGTCAATGCTGAAAATTTGTTCGAAAGATTCTATTTTTTGTGGCCAATCCAGTTGAAAGCATTCAGCTACAACAGAAGCTATGTCAGTAAAATAAATTTGACCTTCAATAAAGGCTTCGACGGCAATTTCATTGGCCGCGTTATAAGCGATGGGGTAGGCCCCTTGTTTATTTAAAGCCTCATAAGCATAATTTACTATTGGATATTTTAAATTGTCAAGATCTTGAAATTCAAGAGAGACTCCTGGCAAAGAAAGTGAGGCATAGTTGGCCGGGATTAAATCAGGCCAGCTTAGTGCGTTTAATATAGGTACAGACATGTCTGGCAGACTTACCTGTGAATATAGGTAACCGTCAATGGTTCTGATTAAAGAATGTACATAACTTTTGGGGTGAAGAGCTATTTTGATCTTTTCTGCGGGTATGTCAAAGAGATAGTGAGCTTCTATAACCTCAAGTCCCTTGTTTGCCATTGTTGCACTGTCTATTGTAATTTTGGGGCCCATCTCCCAGGTTGGGTGGGCTAACGCTGCACTTACAGAAACATTTTTTAAAGAAGATACTGGAAGATTTCTAAAAGCTCCGCCAGATGCTGTTAAAATAATTTCTGCTATGTGTTCTTTTTTGAATCCACGAATTAACTGCCATATTGCTGAATGTTCTGAATCTACTGGCAGAAGGTTAGCATTATTCTTTTTGGCTAGATCTGTAATAAGATTTCCTGCCATAACAATAGTTTCTTTATTTGCCAGAGCTAAATCTTTTCCTGATTCAAGAGTTGTAATTGATGACGCAAGACCTGCAGAGCCGGCTATTCCATTTAAAACGATATCAGCATCTGAGTCCTTTATCATTTCAATTACACCGTCTTTTCCTGAGTAATTAATTTCTGAAAAAGAAGGTTTTTTACCACTTAGGCAGATATTCTTTACTTTAAAATAGTTTGCAAATTTCATAAGGCCGCTTTCATCAGTATGAGCTGAAATTCCAACGACCTCAAAATAGTCTTTATTAGTTTTTAGAACATTGGCTGTAGTTCTTCCAATTGAGCCTGTACATCCAAGTACTATGATTTTTTTTCGCTTCATTTCTTGTCTTCTTAAAAATTATTGTTGGTATAGTACCATTATGTAGTAAAAAACAGGAGCGCTAAAAAGAATGGAGTCTATAGAATCTAAAACTCCGCCACGTCCTGCCATAATGGTTCCGCTGTCTTTTTCATCTGCTGATCTTTTTAGAGCGGATTCTGTAAGGTCTCCTATTACTGCTGTTATACCAATCGCTACACCAATAAAAACAGCAAAGATAAGATTGTTTTTAAAAATAAATGGATAAAATATATAGAAAATAAAACCGGCAAGTCCCGCTGCAATGAGTCCACCTAAAAGGCCTGCAAAGCTTTTTTTAGGACTAACGGCAAATATTCCTCGACTGTTTTTGCCAAAAAGCATACCAGTTAGATATGCAAAAGTATCATTTGAAAAAACAAATGTTAAAAATATGATTATTAAAAGAGATGAGTTTTCCAGGAGATTTATACGTATTAGGTAGGACATAAAAAGTCCTGGAAAAACTAGTAGAAAACAATATGCAGGAAGTCTTTCCAGTACTGTTTCTATTAGTTTTGCGTCTCTCATAAGTGCTTCTCTTAAGAAAAGCAGGCATATTGATAAGGTTAGGATTCCAATTGTATAGTTGGATGGAAGAATGTTCATAACAACAAGAATCATATAAATAGGTAAAACTGCAGATACCATTATTGTTTTTATGAAATTCAGTTGTATTCCCTTTTTCAAAAAGAATCTTCTGGCTTCGAGTCCTCCTATGACAGAAAGGGCAAGTATTAAAATA
>JAQQAK010000168.1 GCA_028527945.1 Spirochaetaceae bacterium | reverse complement strand
CAGATATTCCGATAGATGAACAGCAAAAGTTTGAGAAAAAACTTTCAGGATTATACCTTGAAAAAGGTGAATACTTATTGAGGGAAGGAAAACCACCTCATAAAGTCTCCTTTGTTGTTTCAGGATTATTTAGAGCTTATTATCTGACAGAATCAGGAGATGAAAAGACAATTGCGTTCAGAGGAAGAGGAAAACCTTTATCAGCATACTCTTCATTCTTAAACGGAGAACCCGCAAAATTTTCTATACAAGCACTTGAAAAAAGTCTTTTACTTTTTATTACTATAGAAGATTTTAATACCTTGTGTTCAGAAAATATTTTATGGAAAAATATCACCAACCAGTATTATGTAAATCTGTTCATAGAAAAAGAAGCACGTGAACGTGAACTAATGAGTGATGACGCAGAAAAACGATACAATCGGTTTGTTAAAGATTATCCAGGGCTTTTTGAGCGTATAAATCACTACTATATTGCATCTTACCTTGGAATAAGTAATGTAACTTTAAGTAGAATACGGAATAAAACGGAGAGTAAATAATGGAGTTAGATCCAATAACATTTTTCAAAAGTATATTTTCAAGATCGGGATTTTCTTCAGCCCTGTCAGTATTAAATACACAGGGAGGATTCCTACTTATTATTATTATATCAGCTCTTCTTGTATGGTTGATAACTGAAAAAATTGTTTACAAACTTATTCGCAAATTGGCTAGTAAAACAAAAAATACTTGGGATGATCAACTTGTTCAACGAAAATTCTTTACAAGACTATTCTGGTTAGCTCCTGCAGGAACAATACAAGCACTTGCTAATACTTTTTTTATGGAATCTATAAGATTAAAAATGTTCTTGATAAAGTCGGCAGAGTTGCTCATAATTCTATCTATAACACTTGCCATTCTTGATTTACTCAGTTTTGCCAACACTATTTATAACCGTCGTCCTGATTCAAAAAAACGTCCCATCAAAGGAATTATTCAAGCCGTTCAGGTTGTACTGATAGCGACAGGAGTCTTGTCAGCATTTTCAATCCTGACTGGAAAACCTGTCACAGGCCTTATGGCCGGCCTCGGAGCTCTTTCAGCAGTTCTTATGCTTATCTTTCAAGATCCGCTAACCGGCCTTGTAGCGGGATTTCAGATCAGCTCAAACGATATGGTACGTATTGGAGACTGGATTACTGTACCCGCTCACGGAGCTGATGGTGATGTTATAGACATAAACCTTCTTACTGTTTCTGTTCAGAACTGGGATAAAACCATTGTAACTATACCAATAAAAGCTCTAACAACAGGAAGCTTCAAAAACTGGAGAGGGATGAGCGAATCAGGTGGGCGTAGAATAAAAAGATCAATTGCTATCGATATATCTTCGATTCATTTTATAAATGACACAGAGCTCCAAAGATTCAAAAATATCACACTCTTAAAAGACTTTATAGAAAATAGAGAAAAAGAAATCAGCCAATATAATAGCAATACAGAATCAGATCGTGAGGCCAGTCCTGTTAATGGACGAGCCATGACGAATATAGGGATATTTAGAGCCTATGCCCAAGCCTATATTTCAGCCCACCCTCAAATCAATAAAAAAATGACACTTATGGTTAGACAACTTCAAAGTGGTTCTGAAGGCCTACCTCTTGAAATTTATGCATTTAGCTCAGATCAGGTTTGGGCCAATTATGAGAGTATTCAGGCAGATATATTTGATCATCTATTAGCGGCATTACCTGAATTCAACCTGAGAGCCTTTCAACAGCCGACAGGAAATGATATTGCCAATATCATAAAATCATCAGAAAATTAGAACAAAGCTCTTCTGCTAAACCTAACAGTGATAAAACTTTATTAATGTTGACAGTTTAAATCATATGAGTCATATTAATAATACCATATTTAAAAAATATAAGGATAATTCAGTATAACTGCTTTATCTTTAAAAACTAGATGTTATTTTAATCAAAAGTAAGGAAAATTAAGTATGGATAAAAAAGTAAACAGTATAGGTTTCAGAATAATATTATTATTATCACCAACTTTATTAGTTATTTTTCTAAGCATAATTCTCATCAACAACGCAACTGTAAAAAATGAGCTTCTTTCTGCACAAAAGACAGAACTTAACAGTCAGGTATCAGATCTTGCAAGTTTAATTGATAATGTAATAGAAAATCAAAAACTGACAGTTGAACTAATTTCAGAAAATGAAAGTATCATCTCTTATATAGTCAATGATGATAAAAAAAGTGTAATAGATCTGTTAAATATAGATCTTACAAAAGTTCAGTTAGCAGAAGCTCTCCATATTCTCACTCCTGATGGAATCATTTGGGCAGACACAGAAGAAGATGGAATAGGCATGGATTTGTCAGAAACAGATCTTTACATAAACCTCAAAAACAATCCCGATAAAATATATATAAGTAACTCATACGTTATTTCTCCAATAACCGGTAATATAGTAATTCCAGCAGGAAAAGCTATTCTTCATAATGGTAAAGCTGTTGGGTATTTTGTTTTCAGCATGAACTTTACAGCAGTATCCAATAAATATATAAATCCCAGAAAGTACGGAAAGACCGGTTACGCTTTTATGGCGGATGAAAATGGAATTCTTATTTCACATCCTGAAAAGGCTGCTCTTTTATCAGACCAGTCACATGACGGTGGAGCTATAGAAAAGATTTTGAAGGATAAAAAAGATTCTGATTTTTTTGGTTATACCTTTAAAGGTAAAAATAAATACCTTAGTTTTAAACACCTAGAAAACGTGCCATGGAATATAATTGTGTCTATATATGAAGATGACCTTCTCCATACAGCTTTTACACTTATGCGAAACATGGCTGTTATTAGTATCATATCTATGCTCCTAATCTTTTTGAATATAGTTTTAATTATAAGAAATAGTGTTTTAAAAAGAGTTAAAGTACTTGAAAATAATCTTTTAACCGCGGCAAACGGAGATATCAGCAATAGAGTATCAATAAAAAGAAAAGACGAAATAGCTTCTATATATAAAAGCCTAAATACAATGTTTGATAATTTCACTGATTTTCTTGATAATGTTAATTCAAGGATTCTCGAAGTTAACAGTTCAGGCGAAGCAATGGATCAAAGCATTGCAGATGTATCAACTGCTGTTGTTCAAATAGAAAGCAATATCAACATGATTAAAAAACAAATTCTTGAACAAACCTCAAGTACAAACCAAACCGCGGCTTCAGTTGAAGAACTTGCAAGAAATATTGAAACTCTAAATACAGGTATTGTAGATCAGAGTGCGAGCATTACGCAATCATCTGCAGCTATAGAAGAAATGGCCGCAAACATTGATTCCATTTCAAAAACAATCGAAAGCGGTACAAAAAATGTTAGTAAAATGACAACAGCTTCAGAACAGGGACAAAGTTCTATAGAGGCTGTTGGCGAGGTTATTCAAAAAATTGTTTCTGAATCAGAAGAACTTATGCAGGCAAACGAACTTATAGCTAACCTTTCCAGCCAGACAAATCTTCTTTCAATGAATGCGGCCATTGAAGCCGCACATGCCGGAGACGCAGGCAAAGGCTTTGCTGTAGTTTCTGATGAAATCAGAAAACTTGCCGAAGAATCAGGCTCTCAATCAAAGGTTGTTAACACTAACTTATCAAATATTAAACAATCTATCGATTCACTTATTGTAGCGGCAAAACAAAATAGTGACGGATTTAACGCTATGGACTCCTCTATTAAAGATGTTAGTGAGATCTTTACAACCGTAAATGAATCAATGAATGAACTAAATATCGGAAGTAAGCAGGTTCTTGAAGGTCTTAACAATATGCAAAGAATATCATCCGAAGTTACTAGCGGAGCAGAAGAAATGAAAGCTGGTAACGGGCAGATTGTTTCAGCAGTCTCTCACCTTCAGGATGTGAGCCGAATAACTCAGGAAGCTATTGAAGAAATAACCATAGGAATGAATGAGATTACAAAATCAATAACTGAAGAAGAATCTCTCAGTAAAGATAATGTAGATAAAATCGCAAAAATTACAGAAGAAGCTTCTAAATTTAAAACTCATTAATCCAACATAAAACCTATCTACAAGTAATTAATAACTTGTAGATAGGGATATCATTTTTTATTATGCCTTTTATAAAAATTGCTTGCTTTGGCTCTGTTACCGCAAGAACTCATACAACACCAGCGGCGGCTATTATTCTTGCTAGTATCATAGTACAACCATCCGCATTCAGCATTAGAACATCGCTTAAGCCTACTAAGATTTGAACTTAATAGTAAATCAGCAGAAGCTTGAATTACTGGTTGAAGAAATCCAACAGCAGTAGTTTGCGCATCCGGAAATAACCAAACATAGTTATTTCCACCTGCTCCTTCAGTTAAAACCCTATGTACAAGCTTGTACAACTTATTAAAAAGATCTAAACCTAACTTATTGAGCATACCATCTTCAATGACAGCAGAAAAAACATCATGCAGTGTTTTTCTACAAACTATAATATCTTCATAAAATTTTTGGCATTCATCATTATTCGCCTCAAATAGCCTTATTACATCCTCTTTGGCCAATATAGAACTACGTTCAGCCCAACAAAGAGCATCAAGGTATGATTCTATCCATTCAATTTCTTTTTTAGTACCCCGGTATTCAACAGTGTTTACAAAATCAAGCGCGATATTATTACCATCCAGAGCAAAGCTTTTAAACTTTTTTATGCCATTTTCTACATCTAACATATAACCATTAAACACCTCTTGACTAGTTTTATCAAGCATGAAATAATATAACCATATATACCTTTTTTACCGGTTATACAAGCTTATATTAAAGAACATATTAGAATAGAAGTACATTTTTCAATGGTTGCTTCGCATGTTCAATAAGGAATAGATTAATATGATAGATACGTATTGGATTGTTTTTATTTCAGCCGCTGTTATTTTAAATATTTCACCAGGACCAGATATGATTTATTTAATATCTCAGTCTATGTCATCAGGAAAAAAAGTAGGTTTTGCGTCAGTTCTGGGACTTGGTTCCGGAGCATTACTACACACCCTCTTTATATCTCTTGGGATATCAGCAATTATTGCGACATCTATAACAGTCTTCAGAGTTATGAAAATAATAGGTGCAGCTTACCTTTTTTACCTTGGTGCAAAAGCTTTAATCTTCGGTGAGATTGACTTCTCAGATCTTGATAAAAAAAATGATAATAAAAGCTTTCTGCGCTCCTATTTGAATGCCATTATTATCGATGTAACAAACCCGAAAGTTGCCATATTTTTTATGGCTTTCTTACCACAATTCTATAGAGAAAATGGAAGCTCGCAGATATCACAATTTATGCTTCTTGGCACTATAATTGTGCTTATTGGTTTTGTAATTGAAAGTCTTATTGTCTTACTTTCAGAAAAAATAGCTTTAGTATTAAGAAAAAAACCAATTATATCCAAGTTAATTGATAAGCTTTTTGGAACAATATTGATCAGCCTTGGTATAAAGTTAATTTTAGAAAAGCAAAATTAATTTTATTGATTAAATGAACAACCACAAGATTAAACTTTACTCTTGAAAAAAGTATCTACTAATGTTAAAAAAAATATATATATTTGGTAATGACTTAAGAATAAAAATCTTAAGTCATTATTGATTTTTCTCAAAATCAGGCAAAGAAAAAACACAGTCCCGCAGGTAGTCCGGACGCTGTAAACAATAAAATATCCAGAACTTCAGTTTTGAGTTGTAAAAAGTTTACAGCCAGTAACCATCTTATGATGTCCATCTTTGTCTCTAGAAGAAATTTATCTGGAGGCAAGCGATGAAACAGACGGTTTCTACAATTTTATTTAATGGTCAATTCTGGATCGCATTAGTTGAGCGTTATGAGGATGACGGAAGCATTAGTGTAGGAAAATATACCTTTGGCCCTGAACCAACAAACACAGATCTTCTCAATTTTTACTTGCACGTAGTTTGTCACATAAGACTTCATAAAACAGAATCAAAGGTCAGACTTAAAAAGAGATACACTCAAAAAGAAACAGAACGAAAAACAAGGAAATCATTTGAGGAATTTAGTATCCAACAGAAGGAATTCCTTAAAAATAAGAAAAGCATAAAAGCTAAAGAAACAAGGCAAAAAGATTTAGATAACTACAATAAAAAAAGGCTTAAAAAGAAAGAAAAACGAAAAGGTCATTAAATTGGATAAAAAAAGGGCGCGACCAGCGCCCCTAAAGTATTCTTGTTTTATTTTCGCTTAAGAAAAAATGCACTTTTTCCAAGAGAAGTAAACTGATCAAGTTCTTCTACATAATAATATGCAGTTACACGAATATAATCACCGTTAAAAAAAGAACGACTTTCAGCAGCCTTTTTCACTTCATTATCAAGAAGTTTAAGAGGAAAGCTCATTGTATATTCATCACTTGTTCCATCATTATTTACAGGATATTCGCGTAAAAGAGTTTCTTTAGTTCCTACCTGATAATAGATTTTAACTTTATCTGGTCCAAAGCGTAGATAATTATCAGGAATAGCTTTTGTAATAAAACTTACATTTACAGACTGAGAAACATCATCATATATCCATTGTAAATTATTATAGTCTACAGACTCTGCAGGAATCTCTGAAGTACCAAACCAGCAAAGTCCTTCTCCTGTTCCGTTTACATAATCTCGTGCTACACCATTACCAAGATCCTGCACCTTTCCTACTTCATTAGCAATCCATTTATCAGTAACCGCAGTAAATAGTGCCTCAGAGTCTTTCATATGTGCTTCAAAAAAAGGTTCATTAAGATAGTAAAAAATATCATTATATGCCCAATAAGGATCATCAACAGCATTGAGACTATCATGCATAAACTGCTCATAAGCCAAAACTATCTCTGAAGCAAGACTTTCATATTCTTCCTGATTTTTAAGATAACCATCATCACCATCGTTACATTTATCAATACAAGATAAAGCCACACTTAAGGCAGTATCCCACTCAGAAGTTGCTGCATAATGATCTGGATCATTATATGGAGTTCCCATTTCCTTTGCTGCTTCATAACTTGTTTTTATTGTTTCAAGATCTTCATCAGCTTCTGATTTTTCAACTAATGAAGAAGAGGATTCCCCCAATGAGCCCAAAAGACTCAGAACAGTTGCACATCCATTTACAAATAATAAAACTGACATGACAACTAAAATTGTTAATACTTTTTTCATTTTTAATTTTTTCATTATTTCTTGCACATTTTCCTCCTTAAATTACTTTACCAGGCCATTATTAATATATTGTTCTGGATGCAATTGAGATCTCACAATTAAATTTTAAAAATCTCAGAAATAATTGCTTATTAAAATACTAAGTTTTGCGTAAATTAACAATAAATAATTTTTAACTTACATATGTTTTACATACGTTTTACATAAAGAAACCTTTCCTATGTATTGCAACAACAATCTCGTATTTCAACAGTAAATAATTTTCAAGAACCTTAGGTTTGTGGTTGACATTTATTAAAAAAGAAAGCTTTTTATAGAAAACAGGATATTAGAACTACAATATGAACAATAACATCATAATTAAAAAGCTATCTGAACAAGAGATAGATAACACTTTTAAGATCTACAAAGACGCAACTGAGAATTTGATTTCACTGGGAATAAATCAATGGGACGATTTTTACCCGACCAAAGAAATAATTCTTAATGATATAAAAAAGGAAAGTTTATTTGGCTATTTTGAAAAAAATACAATCTGCGCGGCAATGGTCTTGAATACTGAGCAATCTCCAGAATATTCGAATATTGACTGGAAGTTTAAAGATAAACACCCCCTCGTACTTCATAGAATTTGTGTCTCACCAAAACATCAAAGAAAAGGAATTGCAAAAAAACTGATTATTTTCATGGAAGAATACGCAATAAAAAATAATTATAAAACGATAAGATTCGATACATTCACCAAAAATCCCTATTCCGTAAAATTATACAATAGTCTTGGTTTTATAAATTCAGGAACAGTGAAATTCCGTAAGGGAGAATTTTACTGTTTTGAAAAAAGAATTTTATCTTAAAGAGAAGAAATGAGCTCTACTGATAATTTAATCAGTAGAGTTACAAATATATAATCAGCAGATTTTAATTGCAGCCTTTACGATATCAGCCTTATTTCTACAGCTTTCATCCATAGCTCGCTGAATATCTTCAAACTCGAATATATCTGTGACTAAACCATCAATATTAACCTTCCCCTGAGCAACAGCTTCAATCGCCATTGGATAGATATGACGATATCTGAAAACAGTCTTAAAAGTCAGTTCCTTATCAATGGCAAGTCCCATTTCAAGATTAACTTTTCCGGAAGCACTATAGCCAACCATAACAACTGTCGAGCCCTTTTTAACCATATGTATAGCCTGATTAGATGTAATCTCGGAACCCGCAGTTTCTACTGCTATATCAACTCCAGCACCATTTGTAAAAGCCATCAACTGCTCTACTGCATCAACTTCTCTTCCATTAATAACAGCATCAGCTCCAAGCTCCAAAGCTTTCTCCAGACGCTTTTGTTCAATGTCAACAACAAAAACCCTGGATACACCTTTTGCTTTTAAGGCCATCATAGTTACCATGCCAATAGCCCCGGAACCAAGAACAACCGCTGTCTGTCCAAAAGAAGCACCTGCTTGACCGGCAGCATGAAATCCTACAGCCAATGGCTCAATCATAGCTCCAGCAAGAGTTGAGACATTGTCCGGCAGCTTAAAACAAAGGTCTGCATTATGAGCTACATATTCCTGAAAGGTTCCACCATATGGTGGAGTTGCAAAAAAGACAACATCAGGACAAAGATTATAATTTCCACTCCGGCAGTATTGGCATTTACCGCAGGTCTCTCCCGGTTCAAGAGCAACACGATCTCCTACCTTGAGATTTTTAACATCACGGCCTACAGCTACAACACTACCGGCTGATTCATGGCCAAGAACAAAAGGAGGCTCAACAATGTACGAACCAATTCTTCCGGTTTCATAATAATGCATATCAGAACCGCATATACCAACATATTCAATTTTAACCAAAACCTGATCAGATTTTGGTTCAGGGCAATCGACACTAATATAATCCATTGCTCCAATTCCAGTCATAACCGCTGCTTTCATTGTTTTTTTCATTTTACTACCTTCTTGCCGCGGGCTTAACATCTGCCGGAATAAGACTTATATATGATTCAGATTTTAGCCCTTCTTCAAAATCATTTCGAACGTCTTTTAAAAGCTCCGGATTTGTTAAAAGATCTAACCCGGACATAGCCAAAACCTTACCGGCATGAAGCATTCCTTTATGACATAGATCAGTTTTTCCCTGAGCAACCTCCTGCCATGAGTGAGCTGGGGTATCTTTTGCAAAGCAAGTAATCCAACTCATCCCCAAAGGAGCATGCCAACTTACATCACCGGTATCAGTAGAGCCGGAAATGAGGGTATCCTTCTCGTTATATGGTAAAAGCTCATCAAGAATCTCTTTATCCTGAAGCTTTTTATTTATAGCCTTTGCGTCATTACCATAAAGCAACTGTAATAAATCATCTGTACTGCTTCTAACCCCTTCTGAAAAGGTTTCTCTATACTTACGAGCAATTTCAATGTCATTTTCATTAATTGGAGTAGGCCCCAAAGCTTCAAAGTTCTTGTAAATAAGCTTTTCCAAAGTATAGTTTCGCAATAAATTGGCAGAAGCCCTGTCAAACTGAACCTCAACCTTTGTTCCAGTCATTAAGGCGGCGCCCTTGGCAATATCAATAACACGATCAAAGATATCTTTAACCTGCTTTTGCTTTGGAGCCCTTACAAGGTAAAGTACGGAAGCATTAGCCTGAACAACATTAGGAGAAAGCCCTCCGGCATCAGTTATAGCATAATGAAGTCTGGCATCCTGAATAATATGCTCTCTTAGAAAATTGGCTCCAACATTCATCAATTCAACAGCATCAAGAGCGCTTCTACCAAGGTGAGGAGAAGCACCGGCATGAGAACTGATTCCTTCAAACTTAAAATAAGCGGACATGGTGGATAGAAAATTATGTGACCAAATTCGATTCTCCGGTCCCGGATGCCATGATAAAGCAGCATCTACATCATTAAAAAGTCCTGCTCTGGAAAGATAAACCTTACCAGAACCGCCCTCTTCTCCTGGACAGCCATAATAGCGAACAGTCCCGGAAAGGCCTTTTTCTTCCATTATATCTTTCACAGCTATAGCCGCGGCAAGCGAACCAGTACCCAAAACATGATGGCCGCAGCCATGTCCTTTCATATCATCTTTTACAGCTCTGCGCTCAAACTCGCCTGAAGCCTGACTTAAACCGTCAAGGGCATCAAACTCTCCAAGAAAACCAATTACAGGCTTTCCTGAACCGTATTCAGCGACAAAGGCCGTCGGCATGTCAGCCAGATCTTTCTTAACTGAAAATCCATTTTTCTCAAAAAACTCAGCCTGCAGATTTGAAGATTCGAATTCTTCAAATCTGGTTTCGGCAAAATCCCAAATACAGTTACTTATATTTATAAAAGAATCTCTTTTCTCTTCAATAATATTTTCAACTTGATCCTTAAAATTCATATCATGCCTCCTAAAATAGCAGAATTAAAAAGACTAAATTTACAGCCTCTTTAACCATTCATGAACCATTTCTTTAAACAGCTCAGGCTGTTCTACTTCTAAAGCATGTCCTGCAATATCAAGAATTAAAGCAGTTGCTCTGGGATAAATATCCATAACATCAAGAGCATCCTTGTAACCTACACAGGCATCCTGACGTCCCAAAAGAAACTGAACAGGCTTCTCAAAACGTCTGTCCTTTTCGTTAAGGTTAAATGAGAAAGAGTAGTTACTATCTCTGAAAACCAAAAGCCGGTCTGTATCACGACGCTTCATTATAGGAACCATCATTTCTTTATATTTTGTAAAAGTATACTGATTCTGAACAACCATGGTAGAAACATAATTATCCAAATAAGTTCTAAAATCTTCATCACAGTTTTTCTGTGCTTCAGCCATCATTTTTTCATCTTTTTCAAGAACAACATGTTCAGGCAGAGTTCTTTTATTATGGGTTGCGACAACTACTGGACAAATCAAAAGAAGTCCATCAACCTGCTCTGGAAGGTGATGCGCGAGTCCTTGAGAAATATAGCCACCATAAGATTTTCCAACGACAAGAAATGACTCTCCTGGAATAACCTTACCAATAAAATCTATAACAATATCAAGAACATCATCAGAACATTTAATCCACTCAGCATCTTCAGAGGCTCCCATCATAGGAAGATCAAAATAAATTCTTTTGTAACCTTCTATCTCTTTGAAGATTGGTTCCATACAATCAACCATAGAAATATGTTCATCACCAAAGCCATGAACAAAAACAATAGGCCGCCCTTCTCCGAAGATTTCATATTCAATATCTATTTTGTTCGCAATCATTCTCATTTTAATTTTCTCCTCATTTTGTTTTTAAAAGATGACAGGCAACACAATGCCCTTCAGAAATTTCAGTTAAGTCAGGAGCCGATTCATGGCAAACATCCATAACAAATCTGCAACGTTTGGCAAAACGGCATTCATTCTTTGGATTTATTGGTGAAGAAATCTCACCTGAGAGCATAATTCTTTCTTTCCGAGCCTCAAGATCAGGTACAGGAATAGATGACAGAAGAGCCTGAGTATATGGGTGAACAGGATTCTTGAACAAGTCATCTGCTGACGCTGTCTCAACTACCTTTCCAAGATACATAACAATAATTCTGTCTGAAAAGAATTTTACAACTGAAAGGTCATGAGTAATAAATATATAGGTTAACCCAAGCTGTTCCTGAAGGTCTTTCATCAAATTAAGAATCTGAGCCTGAATTGATACATCCAGAGCAGATACGGGCTCATCACATAGAATAAACTTTGGCTCTACAGCCAATGCCCTTGCAATACAAATTCTCTGTCTTCGTCCACCGTCAAGCTCATGAGGGTAGGTATTATACAAACGTTGATCAAGCCCTACCATTTCCATTAACTCTACAACCCGATCATTAATGGCGTCCTTACCTTTTATGATATTATTAATCACAATAGGTTCACGAATGGCCTGACTTACAGTCTTTCGTGGATTAAGAGACGAATAAGGATCCTGAAATACAATCTGCATGTCTTTTCTAAGACGCCTCATCTCACGCTTGGAAATTTCAGTTATATCTTTTCCTTCAAAAAAGACTTGCCCGTCTGACGGTTCTGTTAATCTTAGAATAGATTTTCCGATAGTTGATTTACCGCAGCCTGACTCTCCAACAATTCCTAGTGTTGAGCCTCTTTCAATAGAGAAAGAAACACCATCAACAGCATGAACCTTTCCTTTTGGAGAGTTAAAATATTTCTTCATGTCTTTGACTTCAAGAATTGTATCTGTCATGAGTTACTCCTTCCCAAACTAAAACCAGGTCTGTCATAGGCTATACACGCAACCTGATGTGTTTCTGAAATATTCTTAAGCTCAGGCTTTTCAGTTTTACACTTTTCATCAGCATACGGACATCTTGGGTGAAAAACACAACCTTTTGGCAAATTGGACGGATCAGGCATTCCTCCATCAATGGGAACCAACCTGATTTTATCATCATTAATATCCGGTATTGAGTTAAAAAGCCCCTCAGTATAAGGATGCTTTGTTCTGTTAAAAATATCTTCAAGAACGCCGTATTCAAGAATATGACCGGCATACATTACAGCAACCTCATCACAAATTTCTGCGACAACACCAAGATCATGAGTAATCATAATCATTGAAGTTTCATATTCATCCTTAAGCTTTTTCATCATATCAAGAACCTGAGCCTGAATAGTTACATCAAGAGCAGTTGTAGGTTCGTCAGCAATCAAAATACCGGGACGGCACGCTAAAGCTATTGCAATAACAACTCTCTGGCGCATACCTCCGGAGAACTGATGTGGATATTCCTTAGCGCGGGCTTTATCAATTCCTACAGTTTCAAGGAGCTCGGAAGCCTTGGCAAAGGCTTCTTCATATTTAACCTTTTCATGCTTAACAATACTTTCAGCTATCTGATCTCCAACGGTCATTACAGGATTTAAAGCAGTCATAGGATCCTGAAAAATCATGGCAATTTCTTTACCACGAATGTTTTCCAGTTCTTTTTCTGTCATTTCCAGAATGTTTTTACCATTGATGATGATTTTACCATTTTTTACGTGCCCCTGAGGTTTTTGAACCAAACCCAGTAGAGACAAGGCAGTAGTTGTCTTTCCCGCGCCAGTTTCACCAACCAGACCAACAGTTTTTCGAGCAGTGAGATCAAGATTTATACCATTAACAGCCTCTACTACAGAGCCTTCACTTTCATAGGTTACTGTAAGATTTTTAACTTCCAGAACCTTTTTATCGTTAGAATTCATTTAGTCATCCCCCACCTATTGTTTAAGCTTTGGATCCAAAGCATCCCTAAGCCCGTCACCAACTGTATTAATCAGCATAACGGTTACAAATATTGCCAGTCCGGGAAACAAGGTCAGATAAGGAGCACTCTGAATATAACTTCTTCCCATAGAAAGAAGAGCTCCCCACTCCGGTGTAGGAACAGGAACACCAACGCCGATAAAACTCAAAGATGAAGCAGCAATAATACAGTTACCAACCGCGAGAGTAGCTTGAACAAAGATTTGCGACATACTATTTGGAAGAGCATGAACAAAGAGGATATAGAGCTCTGATGCTCCTATAGCTCTTGAAGCTTCAATATATTCACAATTTCGAACAGTCATAACAGAGGCTCTCGTAATTCTGGTAAAAACCGGAATGTTGGTAATTCCAAGGGCAATGACAAGATTAGACGTCTTAATACCGATTATTACAATAATTCCTATAGCCATCAACGCCGAAGGGATCATTGTAAAAATATCCGTCAAACGCATAATAATATTCTCTATCCAGCCGCCAAAATACCCTGCGATAGCACCTAAAATACCACCAGCTATTACAGCTATAACTACAGACGCAAGAGCAATGCTCAGTGAGTACCGGGTTCCATAACCAACTCTGGCGACCATATCTCTACCGACATGGTCGGTTCCGAAAGGATGCGCGAGAGAAGGCCCCTGAAGCTTCTCTGATATATTCTGTTTAATAACATCATCTTTATAGTCCCAGATAATATCTGAAAACAAAGCTACAAGTACAATAAGTATCAAAAGAATTAAGGCCACAACAGCGCCTTTATTTTTTCTGAACTGCAGCCAGACCTCTGAGGCCTTGCTTCTCTGAAGAGAGGTACTATCTCCTGCCATTGTTGTTTTTCTTGTCTTTATATTCATTGTTTTTGCCTGCATCTCATTACCTGCCTTCAACATACTGAGCTTTAATTCGAGGATCCACAAAACCGTAAATTACATCAATTAAAAGAAGAATCAGTGACATTAGAACCGCTGTAATAATAATACAGCCTGTAACCAGATTATAATCGCCGCCAAGTACGGATTTTATAGTCAGGTAGCCAATTCCTGGCCATGAAAACACGGTCTCTGTAACCATAGCGCCGGCAAGAAGACCAGCCATATTGGTTCCGATTATTGTAACAATTGGAATCATTGCATTCTTTAAAGCATGTTTGAGAATAACAACCCTGTTACTTAAACCTTTAGCTCTTGCGGTACGAAGGTAATCCTGTCTGATTACATCCAGCATAGCGGCTCTAACAGTTCTGGTAAGAGATGCTGTAAGACCGGTACCTACAGTTATGGCCGGAAGAATTATACTTTTAAAGCCATGAACTCCCATACTTGGCAGCCAGCCCAGATGAACAGAAAAGGCCATAATCAATAAAATACCAAGCCAGAAATTCGGTATAGCCATTCCCACAAACGAAAAGACCGACGCAAGAGTATCTATCCAGGTATTCTGCCGGATTCCAGCCAAGATTCCCAGAGGAAGCGAAAAGATAACAGCAACAACTATAGAAGCTAATGTTAAATAGATAGTATAAGGCAGACGGGACATAACCTCATCCCAAACTGATCTTTTACCATAAAGAGTCGTCCCAAGATCTCCCTGAACGGCATTAACAACATATCTGAAATAACGCACAACAATAGGATCATTTAATCCCATTTCTTCCCGAACCTGATTGTATTGCTCGTCTGTTGCCACATCTCCCAATACAGCATTAGCCGGATCGCCAGGAGTTAGATCCATTGCGACATATACCAGAAAAGAAACAACCAGCACGGTGGGAATAACCCATAGCATTCGGCGAATAATATATCTGATCATATTTTCTCCTTAGAAAATGATTAGAGGTAAGCCGCTTAAAACCGATTAGTAAAAAACTGAATTTTTCAGAAAGCGGCTTTGAAGAAAAACTTCAAAACTTTAGGTAATCACAAAAACGATAAGCAGTTGTGAAATTTTTCTTCATTTACATTCTGGTTGAATAGAACATAATTCAGCACAGTAAAAATCTGCACTGAATTATATTCAAAATATTTATGCTAAATTAGTTTGTCTTTACGTAGGCATGGCTGAAATCAATTCTCTTCTCAGAGTTACCAATCTTGACACCATCAAGACCTTTTACTCCAGCAATAGAACGATTCATTCCTATAAGAGCAACAGCAGGGCAGTCATTAGCAAAGATCATCTGCATTTCACCCCAATACTTTATAAGATCTTCATAATCAGCGCTTACAGCTTTTTCGAAGAGAGCGTTTGCTTCAGGATTGTTATAGTTCATTCTGTTTAGAGGAAGGCCAGGACCAACCTGAGTTAACCAGTAACCAAGAACTCCACCAAGATCTCCACATAGGTTGATGTAAAGGTCATAACCGCCTTCTTCTTTTAGTGTTCGACTGTAGCCGCTTCCTGCTCTCTCATTAAGAACAACATTAATTCCAACTTCAGCAAGCTGAGCCTGAATAATTTCTGCGATAACAGAATGTACACCAGAGATAAAGTACAACTGTAGAGTAAGACCATCTTTGTAACCAGCTTCTGCTAAAAGTGTTTTTGCTCCGTCTGGATCAAAATCAAGAATTTCAGGACCTACAAATCCTTCACTTGAAGGTGTGAAAAAAGTATAAACAGGTGTACCAGTAACTCCGCCGCCAGCAAATGCTGCAACAAGCTCATCTCTGTTTATAGCCTTGGCAATAGCCTTTCGAACCTTAAGATCTTTAATTGTATCCATGTTCATACCCATGTAAACGCTGTCCCCGGACTGCTTTGTGTAATAAACATAGTCTTTGTTGTTAGCAAGTCTCATTGCGATATCTGCCTGATTAACATTCATAGCGTCAACATCGCCTGAAGAAAGAGCCAATTCTGCAACAGTTTCTTCTTCAATTACCTTGAAAACAATCTTACGAGTTGGAGCAGGATCTCCCCAGAAATCATCAAATCTTTCATATGAGTAACTTACACCGGAAATGTGTTCAATAAACTTGTATGGACCAGTTCCGATAGCAGCCGCAAGATCGTCATCTTCCATTGTTTCGAAAGCCTTCTTTGAAAGCATTTCACGAGAACAGTATGAAGGGAAATCAGCGCCTGTAGCATTAAGAACGATCTCTGCAGTGTAATCATCAATAACATTTACTTCTTTGATGTTAGCTCTCCATGGATTACCAATATTCTGACTTGCTTTTCCTGCATAATCAAAAGTGAATTTTACATCTTTTGCAGTAAACTCATCACCATTTTGAAACTTTACATTCTGTCTTAGCTTGAAAGTCCATACAGTGTTATCCTCGTTAGGAGTCCATGACAAAGCCAGTTCAGGCTTAAGAGTGTTAGTATCTGGATCAATACCAACTAACTTTGAATGTGTAAGGTATGATGTTATGGAAACAGGAACACTGTTTACACCATAAGGATTGGGTGAAGGCATATCGCCCATAGCGATGTTTAAGGTATCCTTAACACCTGATGCGTTGCTTTCCGCTGCTGCCTTATTCTTGTCAGAACCCTTATCTGCTTTCTGTCCTCCGCAACTGGAAAACATTGACAAAACCAGAGCTGAGCACACTAATAGCGTGATAATTTTTTTCATTACTATCCTCCTGTCTTGAAAAAAATGTTTTGTTAGCTTTATTCAAAACCCTGAAGCAAATTTCACAAGCAAATGCAATTACTGATGGAATAAACAAGTTGTAAAATTTTCTTCTTTTTCATTGTGGCTGGAATTCCA
>JAQQAK010000167.1 GCA_028527945.1 Spirochaetaceae bacterium | reverse complement strand
AACTGCTCCGTAATCCATATGTGTTATAACTCCTGGCTCTCTTTTTTGAGAACAAATAAAACACATGCCTCCAATAACATGACAAGAAGGAAAACTTGAGCGAACCTCTTCTTCCATTCCCAATCCATTTTGAAGAAGAAGAATTATTGTCCCTTTTTTTGCAAGAGGTGAAATTAATTTCGGAATAGAATTATTGGCAGTTGTTTTAATAGCTACAAGAATAACATCTACCGGAGCCATTTCTTCAGTAGATTTAAAAACCTTAACATTATCAAGAGATATATCGCCTTCAGGAGAGGTTACCCTTAAACCATTATTCTTTATATAATCAGCGTCACTTCTGGCAAGAAATTGAACATCTTTCCCAGATTCTGCAAGCCTGGCTCCATAATAACCGCCTATAGCACCTGTTCCTATTACAGCATAAGTATACATAATTAAAAGTCTCCACATTAAAGATTTTTTCTGCCAGATAAGGCCAACCAAATATACCATAAAATATAATTTTTTTAACAGCCCTCTCTCTTTCATTTTTATAATGGTAAAAAATCTATAGAGGTTCTATAGTTTAAACAAATTGTAACACTCAATGTAATAGCTTACATTTTATTTTTATAAATATTGATTTTATACTTACCTAAGAAGTAAAGTAGATTATGAAAAGAATAAAATTAATATGTTTAGCTACCATCCTGATTTTCGTATCAGGCAGCATTTTTGCGCAGACAAACCCATTAGGAATAGGAAGAGGTAGCATTGGAAATGGCTGCTTTCTTCAAATGGACAGAGCCAGAGGTTTTATAATCAGCACAAGTGCCGCTGCTGCTTCATTTTTGTTGTCACAATTAGTATTAAATGATCCTCAATGGACATATGCCACAGTACATGCTGGTTATTTCTACGGTTTTCAAGGTAACAGTGAAAAGACACCCTATCACATACAGATGGAAAACATTGGTATTGAAAGAGAATTTTCAAACTGGTTTTCAATTATACTTGAATCAAATATTCAGCAATTTGAAGGAGATGATTACTTTAATCTTGGAATTGGACTAAAGGTATATTACAAATGGACAATAATGAGACGCTGGCCGGTTCATCCATATATAGAATATGGAGCAGGAATTTTTTACGCTTTATCTGATGCATTTCCTGCAGGCTGCAGCAACCTTACATTTAATCTCAACTATGCTATAGGCGCAGAATATATTATGAAAAACAATGATAAACTGAGATTAGATGTAAATTTCAAACATCATTCAAATAACTGTCTTTGGGAACCTAATGATGGATTTGACGGGAATGGATTTAGTTTTAGTTATTGCCACCAAATAGCTCATAATGAAAATCACAAAACAATTTTTAACATTGTAAAAAACAACAACAAAAGCAATATTGACTCTGAATAAACCTCATTGTATCCTTCTTTAACAAACAAAAAGAAGGATAGTATATGAATAATTCTGAACCCCTTAATGTAGCAGAAAAACTTTCTGAATTAATAAAATGTAAAACTATTTCATATAACGAAGAAGAACGTTTTGATGAGCCAGAATTTATAAAATTAACACAGAAGCTTGAAGAACTGTTTCCTGAATGCCATAAGGTAATGGAAAAAGAACTTATTAATAACTTTGCGCTCGTTTACTGCTGGAAAGGAAAGAACGAGAGTCTTGATCCGGCAATATTTATAGCTCATTACGATGTAGTCCCAATAGATGATGAAAGTGATTGGATTCACGGCCCATTCAGCGGAGATATCGCAGACGGATTTGTCTGGGGACGCGGAGCCATTGATGTAAAAGATCAAGTTTGTGCCGGGATGCAGGCTGCTGAAGAATTGATAAAAGAAGGCTTTACTCCTGAAAGAACAATCTACATGGCCTGGGGAGGGGATGAAGAAGTTTCAGGCGACCGAGGAGCCAGAGTAATCAGTAAAGAATTTGAAAAAAAAGGTATTCATTTTGCCTACTTGATGGATGAAGGCGGAGCTATCACTGTAGATCAGTTACCTATGATTGAAAAACCAGTTGCTGTAATTGGAGTTGAAGAAAAGGGAATGCTAAACCTCAAACTATCATGTAAAGGTCAGACTGGCCACTCCTCAATGCCGCCTAATCATACAGCAATAGGAACTCTTAGTGAGGCAATTAAAAAGATTGAAGATAATCCCTTTCCTACAAGCCTTCCTACAAGTGTAAAAGGCCTTTTTAACACTATTGCGCCTGAAGCAAAAGGAATATATAAGCTAATATTTGGAAATTTAGGCTTATTCGGTGGAATTCTAAAAAAAGTATTAGCAAAAAGTACAACAACTAATGCAATGATTAGAACATCACAATCTGTAAATATGATAAATGCAGGCTACAAGGAAAATGTGTTACCTGATAGAGCTGAATGTATAGTTAATTTAAGAATTATTCCAGGAGAAACTATAGAGTCAGTTAAGAACAGAATTGAGAAAGTTATTGATAATCCTGAAATAAAAGTTGAAATCAGCTACGGTGTAAAACCCAATGAAGCAGCCAAAATCAAATCGCTTGATAGTCCAAACTTTAAAACAGTCTGCGAAACCGTCAAAGAAGTCTGGCCAGAAGCTGTCCCGGCACCTTATCTTATGATGGGAGGCTCTGACAGCAAGAATTATGATAAAGTTGCGGATGATATATTCAGATTTTCTCCAATGATCGTAGATCAGAAAGAACTTGATGGAATGCATGGAACAAACGAAAGGATAAGCATAGAAAACCTTGAAAATATGGTTCGTTTTTATGTGAAAATGATAAAGAAATCCTGTTAATTATATAAGTTTACTTTTTTGAAGCCTCTTTAAAACATAGAAATCTTTTAAAGAGGCTTCAATATTCCTAACATTGAAAACTTAAGCTTGCAACAGTTCCACGTGGAGTATTATTTGATATAGAAAAATCACCTTTTAGCTGTTCTGCCAAACTTTCAACAAGAGTCAAACCAAGAGAACCTCTTCTTATATGTTCAGGTAAACCTTTACCATCATCTTCAAAAGTCAAATAAAGCTTTCCATCAAACCTTTTTAATGATATAAAAATCCTCCCCTCATCTTGCTCACTAAAAGCATGCTTTCGGCAATTAGCAGAAAGCTCATTAATTATTAATCTCAGAGGAATGGCCTTTTCAACATCAAGCTTAAAAGAATCTATTTCTTTATCTATATGGATTTTTTGGCCTTTCCCAACATTATGTTTAAAAAAGGAATCAAGAATAAGTTCAATATAACTTCCAAGTTCAATACTATTAGCATCATCAACATCTTGAAGCTGAAGTTGAAGATGAAGAAGCATAACTGTCTCAATTTTGTTTTGTAAATTAGATAGTATTTCTTTAGCGGCTGAATCCTTCACATAAATAGCATCAAGAG
>JAQQAK010000166.1 GCA_028527945.1 Spirochaetaceae bacterium | reverse complement strand
AAAAGAAAGAACGTTCGATCTTACCTTTTTAGATTTGATGATGCCTAAAATGAACGGGTTTCAGGTCCTTCAGTTTTTAAGGCAGCGCCGAATAAATATACCTACAATAATCTTTTCAGCGTTAACAAGAAAAGAGACTGTAGCGCAGGCCCTAGATTTTGGAGTTAAAAGTTATATCATAAAACCATTGAAACCGGAAAGTTTAAGAGCAAAAGCTTTTGAGATACTTGTTTCAGACTTTTAGAAAAGATATTATAAAAGAGTATTTTTCAAAGTAAAGTAAGTTATAACTGAAAGTTTTGAAAAAGATCTTATAAATAATAATTAAAAGGCTGTTTTGTTTTGAATGAAAAATTTTTTAAAGTAATGTTTGAAGAATCCTCATTGGGGATGATTTTACTCTCTAATGATGGAATTATTTTAAAATGTAATTCAGAATTATGTGGAATACTTAAAACAGATATAAAAGATATTGAACAAAACAGTGTACTAAAGTTTATTCATAGTAAAGATAAAGACTTATTCAATAATATTTTTTCAAACTTAGGAAGTAGTTCCAAAAAAAAGGTATCATTAGAAGTTAGAACAATAAAAGGTAATAATAAATATGGATGGTGCCGTTTCAACATTTCTGAAATAGCTTGTGATGATGGTATCAGAAGCTGCAAATACGCGATTGTTGAAGATGTTACAGAACAGGTTCTTATTAAAGAACAATTAACAAACGCAAAAATAATAGCAGAAAAAGCAACCAAGACCAAATCTGAATTTCTTGCAAACATGAGTCATGAAATAAGAACACCTATTCACACCGTAATAGGTATGTCTGAACTTTTAAAAGAAACAAGGCTTGATGCTGAGCAGAAAGAATATGCGGGACAGATTGGTTTTTCAGCAGAAGTTCTTTTGAGTCTTATAAATGATATTCTTGATGTAGAAAAAATTGAGGCAGGAAAGCTTAAGCTCGAAACAATTGAAATGGATCTTCTGGATGTAGCTCATTCAGCAATAGATTTAATAGCTTTACAGGCTCATCAAAAAAATCTTGAAACGGTTTTATATATTAGCCCTGATGTTCAGCATCTTGTTTATGGAGACCCCACACGATTAAGACAGGTTATTGTTAATCTCTTTAATAATGCAATGAAATTTACATCAACTGGAGAGATAGAGCTTCGAATAAACCTTCTTGAGGATTATGAAGATAAATCCAGATTAATTTTTAAAGTAAGAGACACCGGTATTGGAATTCCTGAAGATAAAATGAATAAGTTATTTAAAGAATTTTCTCAGATTGATTCTTCTACTACAAGAAAATATGGTGGAACAGGGCTTGGCCTTACTATTTCAAAAAAATTAGCGGTGCTGATGGGTGGTGAAATTGGTGTTGAAAGTAAAGCAGGTGAGGGCTCTACATTTTGGTTTACAGCTGAATTTGTTAAACAGAATAAAAGAAGTCCTTATCTTGATTATATGAATATCTACTGTGGAGAGAAAATTCTTGTTGTAGATGATAACAAAACTGCAAGACATATTTTTTCATCTTATCTCGCAGAGTTAGGATTTTCTGTTTATGAAGCATCTGGCGGCCATGAGGCAATAGAACGGCTTTTGGCGGCTGAACAGGAACCGTTTTTATATTGTATTATTGATCAGATAATGCCTCGAATGGATGGATGGCATCTTGCCAGTGAGTTGAATGCTTTACGTGATAATGAGAAATATCCGTGGATGAAAGATTTAAAACTCTATTTAAGCAGTCCCGCCGGAAGAAGTGCTGATGAAGCAAAGATGAAGCTTCTTAACTGGTTTGATGGATATTTGAATAAGCCTCTCAAAAAGAAGCAGCTATATACTGTTTTCACAGATATGGTAACAGATGAAGAACCAGAAGATGTTGTTGAAATCTTTCCGGAAGATGAAGAAATTACAAAGATGAAAATTCTTGTTGCCGAAGATCACGAAGTTAATCAACAACTGTTTTGTTCAATACTTGAACATCTTGGTTGCGATGTTATTCTCGCAGATAATGGTCTTCAGGCTGTTAAGAAATGTAAAGAAAAAAAGATTGATATAATTTTTATGGATTGTCAAATGCCAGAGATGAATGGATATGAGGCCACTACTGAAATAAGGCGTCTTGGATACAATCTTCCTATAATTGCAGTTACTGCAAGTGCGATAAAAGGTGAGAAGGAAAAATGTCTTTCTTGCGGAATGAGTGATTTTCTGACAAAACCATTTAAAAAGAAAGATATTCAGCCCATATTGAGAAAATGGAAGGGACTCAACCATGATAAGGTCGCAGCAACTCAAGACTCCGCCAAATCAGGAGAAATAGAAACTCTTGAGCCTGAGTATGCTATCTTTAATTTTTCAGACGCGGTAGATACCTTTCTTGGCAATGAAGCTACTGTAAAAAGGCTTGCTGGCGGCTATATTAAAAAAGTTGAGGGGCAAATACCGGAACTTCAGAATTGTTTAGATGAAGGTGATACTGAAAGAAGCCGTGAACTTGCTCATTCTATAAAGGGAAGCGCGTTGAACCTTAGTATAGAAAAATTAGGAGAAAAGGCAAAACTTCTTGAATATTCATCACGTGATGGAAAGATTGATGAATCAAAAAATAATTTTGAAAATCTAAAATTGGCATTTGAAGAATTTAAAGAATATGTAGAAGCAAATAATCTTGTTTCTGTATGAATTAGTCATTAAAAATTATATTTTCATATCCAGCGCTTGTTAGAAACTTTTCTATAATCTTTTTGCCGCTATTTTTCGCAGATTCTATAATTCCTGCTGCTAACGCACGCTTTTGCGCTTCTTCAGAGAGCATTTTTGATAGAACTCTCCAATTTTCCGGGCTTACATTTAAATCAGGATAGTTATAATTTGCACTTTGCTGATCTTCAATAACAACATCATTTATAGATACTTTTGGAAGTTTTAATGTTATAGAATTATCATTTTTATCAATATTTACAGAAAGATTCATATTGTCTGAAAAATCGTATCCGGCTTTTATCTTTATTTTTACAACAGCAAAGTTAAAGTCTTTGTCCAGTATATCAATTCCGGAAGACAGAGCAATCTTGTAAACCGAAAGTGTTTTTATTTCATCTGGTGATAGTTTATTTTTATTTTGCTGTTTGTATAAGATCGTGCTGATATCGGTATTGGGAGAAAGTAAGTCGTATGGAAATACCATTTTATAAATGTACTCGATAGAATTTAGCTCTGTGAGTTCTCTTACTTCTTTTAAGATTATTTCTGATGATGATATATTTTCTTCTTTTACAAATGGATTTCCAATTTTGAGGTTGAATGTGTTCTTGATTGTAAACAGTATAATAATACAAGCTATCAGAATAAGAAGGCTCAGAAAAAGTTTTAGCGGAAATCTTTTCTTATTACTCATTCTTGCCGCCTTCACTAAAAACAATCTCATCTATACCTGAGAGCAGTAAAAAGCTCCGTATAAATGTTTTTGCCTTTTTGTCTGCGTTTTGAAGAATTCCAGAAGCTTCGGCTTCATTTTTTATCTTTTCTTTTGTTTTATTTATCTCA
>JAQQAK010000165.1 GCA_028527945.1 Spirochaetaceae bacterium | reverse complement strand
GATTTTCGCTTCATTCTGCGTCCTCTTCTTCCGGAAAACCTGCCCAGTTTCTTATAAGCGATTCAATTCCGTTTTTTTGAATTTCTTCTTTTGTGTCGCTAAATAATGGGTCGTAGAAAACCATTTTTTCTACTATTTCTTTACTTTTCGTAATATCTCCCAAATCGAAATAGAGGACTGCCAATGTTTGACAAGCTTTATCATAAACTTCAGGAGTTGGATAATTATTTATAATAATTGAAAGTTCAGATTTTGCAAGATTTGTATTATGTGTAATAAGATGTATTTTAGCCGTTCTATAAAGAGCTTCCGGTATACTGTTGAAATCAGGATAATTACTGATTATTTCACTGTACTTGGATAATGATTCTTCCAGTCGCCCTGCCGCAAGTTTTTCCTGAGCTTCTGTAAGTAAGGCCGCAGCTTCTCTGTTATTTTCTGAAAAATTGGTGTCGTAGACTTCAAGGTTTTTCATAGTGTGATTTTTATCTATGATAAGCGCCAGTTCCGTCATTCCAAGAATAACTGTTGCTGACTCTGATATTACAAGAAAATTTGAATGGGGAAGAAGAAGTTCTCCTTTATTTCCTATTTCAATTAAGGTACATAAAGATGTTGTAAATAATGAAACCGCTAAAAGGCTTGTTACTCCTCCTAATAAGGCCTCTTTGGGATATGTTGGAGTTATTTTTACGCTTTCATCATCCAAAGTGAATTTATATTGTCCTTCCGGCAATAATATTGTTGATGAGAGCTCTTTATTTTTTAGACTTGGAAAAATAGTTTTTTCTGCCTCAGAAATGCTCAATACTATTTTGCCATAAGATAATTCGACTTTAACCGAAGATGTTTCTGCTTCTTTTAATTCTACTTCAAAATTAATTGGTGAAAATCCTTCTTTGCGGAGTCCTATTTTGTGAGTTCCTGCTGAAAGATTTTTTATTAAAGCAGGAGTCGTTTCTATCACAGGTTTTCCGTCTATTATAATATTAGCGTGTAGAGGATTTGACTCAATAAAAAAATTGGCTGTATTGTTAGTATCTTGAGCTGTTGCATAAGTTACTGTAATGAAAAGAGTCAAACAGACAATAACTAATGTTTTTTTAACTACAGAAGATATCATACTTTTTAATATTATTATAAGGATTTGATATGTTCAAGGTCGGTAAAAAAATTATGTCATCTGAAAGCTATCATCTTTTTAAACTTATCTATTAAAGCTGTTTTTTCTCTTAAGATTGTATCAAAAACTTTTGATAAATTTAAAATTGCTTTATTCTCTATGGGTTCTATTGACAAAAATAAAAATGAAGTCTAATTTCTCTTTATGGACATACGGACAATTACATTAATTAACGCCGCGGCAGCAGCAGCTATTGAGACTGCGGTGTAGATTGTCCAAAAAGAACCGCAGTCATCCTTTGACTCGCGGTTTTATAAGTTGAATATTATCCCGGCGGGTCAATTTTGATTCAGCCGGTTTTTTTATGTCCGGATTATTTTACGACAAAAGAATGCCTGAGTTTTTGCAGATTAGGCTTCTCAAATGGAGGAAAAATGAGACGTAAAATTGTGCATGTTGGTGCCGGACAACTTACTTATGAGATCAGACAGATTGTTAGTGTGGCAAGAAAAATTGAATCTCTTGGCAAAGAGATTCGCTGGGAAAATATTGGAGATCCTATAGAAAAAGGGGCATCAATAGAACCCTGGATAAAAGATATTGTCACCTCTCTGGTTGTTAAAGATAAAAGTTATGGATATACAGACAGCCAGGGAGAGCTGGAAACAAGAGAATTTCTTTCAAAGCTTGCTAATTCCAGAGATGGTGCAAAAATAACATCTGATGATATTATTTTCTTCAACGGTTTGGGTGATGCTGTAGCCAAGATTTTTGGTTTTCTAAAAAGAGAGGCCAGAATAATTGGGCCTTCGCCTGCATATTCTACACATTCTTCAGCAGAAGCAGCTCATTCAGGTTATGAGCATTTGACATATAAACTTGACCCTCATAATAATTGGCTTCCTGATATTGAGGATTTGCGTAATAAGGTTAAATATAATGATTCAATAGCTGGAATCCTCATAATAAATCCTGACAACCCTACTGGAGTTGTTTATTCCAGAGAGCTTCTCTCTGAAATTGTGAAAATTGCTAAAGAGCATGATCTTTTTATCATTATAGATGAGACCTATTGTAATGTAGTTTTTCCTGGTCTTGAGTTTACTTATTTAAATGAGGTTATAGGTGATGTTCCGGCAATTTCTATGAAATCTATCAGTAAGGAATATCCATGGCCAGGCGCAAGATGTGGATGGATCGAAGTGTATAACCGTGACAAAGATGAAGAGTTTAATACTTACATTCTAAGTCTTTTAAATGCCAAGCGTTTAGAGGTTTGTTCCACAACCCTACCTCAAATGTCTATTCCTTTGGTAATGGGAGACTCAAGATATAAGGAGCATATTAAGTCTCAATCGGAAATATTAGGGCAAAGGGCTACAGAAGCTTATGATGCTTTAAAAGATCTCTCCGGCTGTCAGGTTATAAAGCCTCATGGTGCCCTTTATTTTACAGTCCTTTTTGATGATGGAGTTCTTAATGAAAAGCAGTCTCTTCCAATTAAAGAACCTGCAATACTAAAGTATATTGAAGAAATAACTAAAGGAATGCCGCTTGATAAGCGTTTTGTATATTATCTTCTTGGCGCTGAAGGAATTTGTGTAGTTCCTTTGACAGGATTTTGTTCAAATCTAAAAGGTTTCAGGTTTACATTACTT
>JAQQAK010000164.1 GCA_028527945.1 Spirochaetaceae bacterium | reverse complement strand
GGAGATAATGATAATCAGATGATTTCTGCTTCTATTGTTACTGATATTTTATATTTGAAGCTTGGAAAGTTCTCATTATTTTCTGAAATATCTCTGGGGCCTATTTGGGTTTTAGATCCAGATGGTACAAGGGTACAACTTTTAATAAGCTTCTCTGTTATTCCTTGTTATATGTTTGAGTTTGCTGTTGACTAAAATAGAAAAATTGTCTAAATTACTCAAGCTTAAATAATTAGCAACACGCAGCAGTGGTGGAATTGGTAGACACGCTAGCTTGAGGGGCTAGTGGGTATTGCTCCCGTGGAAGTTCAAGTCTTCTCTGCTGCATTTTTAACTTTTTATACTGTAAGGTTTTAGAACTATTACAGACGACCTAACAAACGGAGTCAGTAATTCTAATACTCGAATGTTACACAGATTGTTACATTTTCTGTGGGATTGGAGGAAAGAATGCGGTCTCCGTTTAGTTTTTTTACAATAAAAAATCAATTCACAAACTATAAAGACAAAACAGAGATAAAATAATTTTTTTGTTTTCCAGACAGCACATCAAAATCAATACTTTACACACTAGATTATCTTGAAAAAAGGATGGGAATGGCTAATTTTAGAAAATTATTTCTAACAACAATGCCTGATAATGGATCTGAGTTTTTTTGATGCTATTGAATTTGAAACTTCAATAAGAAATCGTTTAAAAAGTACTACTTAAAGAAGATCTAATTTTAACTGAAGAACGTGAAGAAATAATAATAGGATTATGCCAGAGAGAATCAATAAGGGCCATATCCAAGCGGCTTGGAAGAAAACAATCTGTGATATCACGAGAAATCAAAAAGAACAGTACAGAGGATGGTCGGTATCAAGCATTCTGGGCTCATACCCGTTCAACTAAACGAAGAAAAGAAAGCCGTTGTCGTGAAAGAATCCCTGATGAAGAAATTAGAATATATATTAGTGAAAAGCTGAAAGAAGGATGGAGCCCTTAACAGATAGCAGGCAGATTAAAGCTGGAACAACCCGAAAACAGTGTCAACCACGGAACAATATACCTTTATATATTCAAAAAAGAACTGGAATTAACCATATATTTAGTCTGTGGGCGCAAAAGAAGGCGAAAAAGGATACAGAAACGAGTGAAACGGGTCATGATTCCACATAGAACAGGAATAGAAGAGCGGCCTGAGCACATAAACTCACGAGAAGATATTGGACATTGGGAGGCTGATACATCAGTGAGTAGACAAAGCAAGGAAGCAATCATGGTCTTGCAGGAACGAAAGTTAGGGATAACCTGTATTGAAAAATTACCGCGTTGTGCTCCAAAAGAAATGAAAAACGCAATCTACAATCGTTTAGCTCTATTACCTCCTGAACTTAGAAAATCAATAACATTTAATAACGGACAGGAAAACAGGCATCACAATGTATTACGGGAGGAATTGAATATAGACACTTTTTTCTGTAATCCATACAGTTCATGGGAGAAAGGTAGTGTTGAGAATGCCATAGGACTAACCAGACGAGTTTGGCCTAAAAAAACAGACTACGCCTTGATACCCGATGAAGATATTGCTAAGCTTGAGTACAGGTTAAACACACGTCCAAAGAAGCGTTTCGGATTCCTCTCTCCTTTTGAGATGCTTTGTGTTGCTTTGACTCCTTGAATGCAGGAAAGGAATTTCACAACTTTTGATACTATATAAAATTACTTCATATTATTAATTTTTAATCAAAGCCTCTTTTAAAAACCAACCGGTTTGTCAAAAGATGCTCTCTTGACAAACAAAATGATTAATCCTATGTTTAACATATGAATATATAAACATATGTACATAAATAGGAGTATAAAGATGAGTTTGGAAGAAAAAAAAATATCCTGTCATCTTACCCAGGGAGAGGCTGACTCATTTATAAAAAATCTTCCTGTAGAGGAAGAGATTCAGGATCTTTCCGAATTCTTTAAGGTGTTCGGGGAACCTACACGACTCAAAATTCTTTTTCTACTGAAAGAAAAAGAATTCTGTGTTCACGATCTTACAGTAATGCTTGATATGAATCAGACAGCTGTAAGTCATCAACTAAAATATCTACGCCAGGTAAGACTTGTAAAATACCGCAAGGACGGCAAAAATGTTTTTTACTCACTAAATGATGAGCATATTACAGGAATTCTTGCCACGGGCCTGGATCATATTGGAGAGTAAAGGAGATATAATGATAATTCTTGAATATATAAAATTATTTTTCATTGAAGCAGCAACATTGTTTGTGGATATGGCGCCTTACCTTACACTTGGAATCCTGATAGCAGGATTAATGCATGTACTGCTATCAAAGGACTTTGTTGCCCGTCAGATTGGCGGAAATAATATCTCTTCAGTTTTCAAAGCAGCGCTTTTTGGAGTGCCACTCCCTCTTTGTTCCTGCGGAGTTGTACCTACAGCAGTTTATCTGAAAAACTCCGGAGCCTCAAAATCATCGGTAACATCTTTCCTTATTTCAACACCACAAACAGGTATAGACAGTATCTCTGCAACATGGGGAATGCTTGGTCCCCTATTTGCTATTTTCAGAGCTTTAGCCGCACTGATAATGGGAATAGCCGGAGGCGTCGCGGACTTCCTTCTGGACAGACGTGGAAAAGAACCTTCTCAACAAGAGAAGAGCAAAAATAATATTGAATCAGAAAAAGTAAATCTCTACCCCGGTTTTTTTGGCAAGATAAAGGAAATGTTTAACTATGCAATATTTGAACTTCTGGATGATATTACAATAAACTTTTTAGTAGGGTTAGGAATTGCGGCTGTAATAGCAATAGCTATTCCGGACGATTTTTTTGCAAGCTCGCTTGTTGCTAATCCAATAATAGGAATGATACTAATGATAATTATAGGAATTCCTATGTACATCTGTTCTACATCAAGCATTCCTATAGCAGTGGCCTTTATAGCAAAAGGCATATCTCCCGGTGCAGCCTATGTTTTTCTTGTCGCTGGTCCTGCAACAAACGCCGCGTCACTTGCAATTATAGGAAAATCTCTCGGTAAGAAGACTACAGTCCGTTATCTTGTTACAATAATAATTGGAGCCCTCTTATTCGGCTTTGGACTAGATAAAATTTACAACGCGCTGGGATTATCACCCTTTGGTATGAGCATGACACATCACCACGCAGAAGGAATAGCATCTCCTTTCATGATTGCAGTTTCAATCTTTCTGCTGGCAATGATTATACTATTGCTGGGAAGAAGATTAAGAGCTAAGATAAAAGGACAAACAATAAGCTGTTCATGCGGAGATCACTGCGGGTGTGGAGAACACGAACATTGTGGATGCGAAGATGAACATCAAGGAGAAACTTCTATGACAAGAATAAATATAGATGGAATGCAGTGCAAACACTGCTCTGCAAGTGTAGAAAAGGCTCTTACAAATATAAAGGGTATAGACAAAATAGAGATTAGCCTGGAAGGAAAATACGCTGAGGTTGACGGTGACTTTGATCTGAATGAGGCTGTTTCAGCAATTGAAAATGCAGGTTATACTGTTACAAGTAAATAATAATGAAAAGACAAGTCAGTTATAAAAAGCTGGCTTGTTTATTTATCTGAATCCTCAAAGATTCCATAATCAGTAATTATTACATTCACATAATCTTTACGAGAAAAGTTTTCTTCTTCATATTTCAATTTGGCAATAAAAGACTGACTGCCTAATTCACAATGAACAACAAAACTGTCAGAAAGTTCAGCTTTATCAGACATATATAATGTTACAGAATTACTCTTACCAGAAGTAAGATCTCCTGTTGAAAGTGATAGTTCTTTGTTTTTTCCGGAATATATTTTTATATCGCAAATATCACAACTTGAAGCATTTTTAACATTAAATTCCACAGTCTTGCCCCATGCCCCGTTTTGACATGAAACAAAAAGAAATAAAATGCTTAATGTAAAAGCTATAACTCTCAGCTTATTCACCCGCATACTCCATTTAAAATATATATTACCATAATGTCAGAACTTTTCCAATAATATATTTTAAATGGGTGCGATTTCGCAAACAGGTTTTTATAATAAAAAAAATCCCTTAGGATAGTTTTAAGCAAAAAGAAACCTAAGAGAGGGACTTAAAGAAAAGTCTTAATGAATTCGTACAACATGCAGAAAAACTGGTCAAGTACCAAATTAAATCAATAAACCCAAAGGGGCGCGTCTGTGTTGTTAACACGGAATGTCTCAATAACTGAAGCTGCCTTTTCTGTCGGCTTTGAAGACGTCTCGACCTTTTCAAGGGCGTTTAAAAACAGATTTGGTTGTTCCGCCTCTGCTTGGAAAAAAGGAAAAAACAGCAAGATTAATCAAGAAATAAGCTCATCGTTCAATTATGATTATAACAGGATGAATGGCCGGCAGAATATTATCCCAGAAGATATAGGCCTTTTTGACTTTTCGTCCGAGCTGATGCTGTATAAGTGCTATACCGGTTCGTTCTCCGGCAATTATAATATTTTTCAAAGGCTCCATAGGGATGTCATGAATAAGATTGAAAAATACTCTATTGACTGGAAAAGGGGTAGGGGCTTTTTTGCCGTCTATCATGATTCAATGGGGATAACAGAGGAGCCCCGCTTGAGGCTGTCTTATGGAGTGTTGTTATCCGGGAGCTTTACTCCGGACAGAAGTCTTGGAACAATGCAGATTCCGGAGAATAAATACATTATCGCGGATTTTTTAGTTGGCAATAACGATTATGGAAGGGCTTGGACAAGCATGTTTACCGAAATAATTCTATCAAAGGGTTATGAGCCTGCCGATGGTTTTTGCTTTGAGAATTATTTTGAGGACTGTTACAACGGGCAGACCGGTAAAACAAGGGGGAGCATTGGAGTACCCGTTATTAAAATATAGCCAGAGGAGTAGAAAGGTGGAAAAATTTATTCGCCGGGAAAGGGGTAATACCCCGCTCTGCTTTAGCAGGATTCTACATGCGGAATCTTCTATTTGGAAAGAGTATTTTTGTGTTGGGTAGAAAGCGGCGACCGTCTAAACCCATTCCTTGCAGAACCAACCTGTGTTTGCTCTGCTCCGGAGTGGTTGATTCAGCTTACAAGAGATAATATTGATAGTGAGCATATCTGCTGCGCTATTTCTGATAAAAAATGCGTGAAGGATTATCATAAAAGTGCAGTGTAAAAATACCCGAAAATAAAAGGGGTATTAATATAAGACAGTACAGTACAGATTTTAAAGAACAGGCATTAAAGCTGTCCGATGAAATTGGATTACAGAAAGCATCCGAACAGTTAGGTGTAAACTATGGAACTCTATCCGGTTGGAGAAAGATCCGGAAAAGAAAAAACGGAGAAAAATTATCGTCGGGAACTTCTCCAATAACAGATCGGGAAAAACAATTACTAAAGGAAAATCAGGAGCTGAAAGAGGCTAATGAGATTCTGAAGGATGCACTCGGTTTTTTCGCGAGAGACCGGAAGAAGTGAGTGCAAGAACAATCTTTGCTTATATCTTTAATAATCAGGAAGAAAATAAAACTCCTGTCGTGAAGATGTGCAGAGCATTGGCTGTCAGTGAAACAGGCTATTATAAGTGGAAACGAACCCGAAATAAGCTGAGAACCTGGCAACTTCTTCTGGTTAAAATACATGAAATTCTTGATGAGCATCCGGATAATAATAACTACGGAATCGATAGGGTTCACATTGCGCTGCATCAAAAAGGTGAGAAAGTTTCCCGATCTACAGTAATTAGGGCAATGCGCAAAGGGAATTTGCTCCATAACAGCTTTTCTTTCTTCAGTGTTGCAAAGAAACTTTCCATCCGAGCGTTGTCATAACATTTCCCGACATCACTCATGCTCTGAATTGCCCGGTAGCTGCCAAGTAACTTCTTAAAGCGGTCACTCGTATACTGACTGCCGGCATCACTATGTATTAAAACTCCACTTCCAGGAGTTCTGCTTTTGTATGCATCATCAATGGCCTGAATGCACAGTTCCTTTTTCATATGGTTCTCCATTGCGATGCTGACGATTTCACCTCCAAAACAATCAAATACAGGTGCAACATATAACTTTCCATCAGAACACGGCACTTCGGTAATGTCTGTCAGCCATTTTTCGTTCGGTCGTGTTGCTGAGAAGTCCCTTTTAAGCACATTATCAGGTCTTTGTGCCTTTTTATCTGCTTTGGTGAGCCCGTTAGGACTTCTGCGGCTGTATAAAATGAAAACAAGGAAAATGACTAGGGAACAAGTAAAAATCATAATTTGGCGTTACGTCATGGTTTACTATAATCGGAAGCGTATCAGTACGGTGAACGAAGGAGGATGGCCTCCATTCATCTACAGGGAGAAAGAAGCTTTGAAAAAGGCTTCATAAAATAATTGGGGTATTTAGGGACTGCACCGATGTTGACATTTCCAAAAGCCCACTCGGATCCACAAACTTCAGTGGATTATTCCCCGCATAAGCATACCAGTTTAGGCCGTCGCGTATTGGGTCTTCGGTGGTGAATCTACCGATATTGGGGTCATCAAGCTCTTTGAGCTTGGCATTGTTAGGAAGGATTGTATGAACTGTACTCTCGTACAGTTCAGCAATGTACCATCTTGCATTGTAGTAATATAAGCCAGTATCCTCGTCAAGTTCTTTTCCGGTATACATTACATGCTCATCACCGCTGGCATTCTCCTGATCCGCAAACGGAGTTACACTTCCAGTCCAGACTGAATCGCCATCTTCATCTGTCATTAAAACGGTACTTCCTATATGATCTGTTCCATAATAGTAAGTTTCTCCATCTTCTACATGCGCTATTATTCTACTACCAAGATAAATGTAGTCTCTTGTTGAGTCTTTTGTCTTCTCTACCATTCTACCTGTGGTATCAAATGTGTAATATGTTGAGTCGCCATTAGCGTCTGTTGCCATTACCCTATACCCTGAAATATTATACTTATATTTCTTTACTAATTCTATAGCAGAGGTCTCATCATCCCATTTATAAACGGCTGTTAATCTGTTTAGAAGGTCATACTTATACTCCCAGTACTCATCTTCTTGTGTTAGTGTAATATTGTTTCCATTTTCTACATACACACTTCCTTTGACTATCATATTGCCATTAGCGTCATATTTATAACCATAAGTTCCATCTGTTTTTATAAGGTCGCTATTTTCATAATAAGTATATGGGTGAATATCAAAATATGTTTATGTTATTTTTTTGCATACATCATATTTTTAATGGACACAAAGCTGTATTGACATTCTTCAGAGTCTGCCTGAAAATAAGCTGTAAATAGTTTATAATTTAATTGAATTATTGTGTTAGTCTTTT
>JAQQAK010000163.1 GCA_028527945.1 Spirochaetaceae bacterium | reverse complement strand
CTAATGTGCGGCATTGCAACACCATTGCCAAGAGCAGTGCTTATCATATGCTCACGTGATAATAATTTTTGAACAAAATGTTCAATATCATCTACAATACCTGCATCAGCTAAAGGTTTTGACAACTGATATAAAACTTCTTCTTTTGTTCCTGGTTTTAAATCAGGTATTATAAACTCCTCTGAAGTTAACCTTGAAAGCGGAACACTGTCTGCGTCTTTCTGCATAAGTTGAGTAATCTCATCTGTTGTTGGATGATTCATTTTACCAATTATCCACTTGTCAATAAGGCCTTGATCAAAGCGCCATTGACTTGCAATTTTAACGCAAGGTATTTCATCTTTCTGTATCATTCTGAGAACAGTTTTCTCAGCAACCTTTAAATATTTGGCAACTTCAGAAAGTGTCATTAAATTACCTGATAAATTTTTCTCTGTCATAAAACTCCTACCGATGTCTTATAAAGTCCATTATAGTCTATATATGGTCTAAGTCAAGTGATCGTTAAGTACATTTTTTAGATAGTACTAAAACGAATCATTGTTGAATGAATATATTTTTCACCTGGTTTTAAAATAGGGGAAGGGAAATTATCTTTATTTGGTGAATCCGGAAAATTTTGTGTTTCAAGACAAAATGCCCCGTGTTTTTTATATACAGAATCTCTTCCTGTTTCGTTTTCTAAGCCATTTCCTGCATAAAATTGAATTCCAGGAAGTGTTGTAAAGAGCTCAAGTTTTCTTCCTGAATCCTCTTCAATAGCAATTGCAGATGGCGCAGATTCTTTTAAGTTGTTAACTAAGTTTTCATTACCATTAGCTGAATAACTATCAGAAAAATTAGATGTTACCCAGCAGTGATCATAACCGCCGTCAACATTATTTATCTCTTTTCCAATTTTTTTCATTACAGAAAAGTCAAACGGCGTGTCTGAAACATTTTTTATCTCACCTGTCGGAATTAAAACTTCATCTACGGGTAAATATGATTTGCAATTAAGTTCTAAATCATGTGAAAGAATATTATCTTTTTTTCCACCAGAAAGATTCCAATAAGTATGATTTGTTATATTTATTGGTGTGTCTTTATCTGTAATTGCTTCATAATTAAAGAATAATTCATTTTTTTCAGTGAGAATATAAGTAGAAGTTATTTCAACTTTTCCAGGAAATCCCTGTTCATTATCAAAACTGATATAAGAAAATTTTACTCCTGCTTCTTTTTCACTTTTAAATGGAAAAATATCCCAAACTTGTTTATCAAATCCTTCTGAGCCCCCGTGAAGGCAGTTTGGGTCATCATTAAGAGGTAATGTATAATCATTGTTATTAAGCGAAAAAGAGCCTCCGCTTATTCTGTTCGCAAATCTTCCGATAGTAGCCCCAAAAAAAGGATGACCAGCTTCATAAGCTTCAAGATCTTTTTTCCCAAGAGTAATTTCTTCAGAAATACCGTTTTTATCCGGAGTTTTTACAGAAATAAGCATGGCACCATAGCTTATAGCAGTTATAGAAATACCATTGTTGTTTGTAATTGTTACTGAGTCTATTCTATCGCCGGCTTTTGTAGTGCCGTATGTTTTCCCTTCAATATTCATTTTATGGTTCTCCTGTTAGTAATCAAATGCTGATATATTATAAGGGTAAATATTTTATTTGTCATTATAATATGCTTAAGCTATTGATAATAGGCAAGTCATAATGTAATTTAATTCAATGATTGAGATATATACAGACGGTGGTTGCAGCGGCAATCCTGGGCCTGGTGGTTGGGCATTTGTTTTAACAGCTGGAAATAATGTGATTAAAAAGTCCGGCGGAGAAGAGTATACAACAAATAACAAGATGGAGCTTACTGCTGTTATAAAAGCTTTAAAAGAAGTTCAGAGTGAAAGCAGCTGGAAAGGTGAGAAAGTTGTAGTTGTAACAGATTCACAATATGTTAAAAATGGAATTACATCGTGGATAAAAAGCTGGATAAAAAATGGTTGGATGACTTCTGCTAAAAAGCCAGTAAAAAATAAAGAATACTGGATAGAGTTAAAATCTCTTACAGATGTATTGCCGGTAGAATGGCGATGGGTAAAAGGACATGCCGGAAATGAGCTTAATGAAGAATGTGATACAATGGTCGGTCTTGAAATGGATAAGTACAGAAAATAATCAAACGTTTTAGGTTTATTCGCCGGGAAGGTTTAATACCTCGCAGTTCTACTGCGGAATCTTCTATTTGGAAAGAGTATTTTTGTGTTGGGTATGAAACCTGACCGTCTAAACCCATTCCTTGCAGAACAACCATACTTCGGAGCTCTGCTCCGGAGTGGTTGATTAAAAGTTTCTAACTTTTAAGATTGTGATTGAAAGAGGCTCATTAAACTTATAATTCTATTGCTGTCGTAAAAACGGCAGTAATATTCTATATCAGATCTCTCTGCAATAGCCAAAAATATTATAAATACATACTACTATTATAAAAATCATTACTATGCTGAAAAGAAAATCAATTTGTCTGTTTGATATTTTCTTGCTTATACGTGAACCTATAATCCCGCCCAAAATTCCGCCTGTTATCATTAAAATAAGTACTAAAGGATCAAATTGGGGGATATTTCCTGAAAATAGGGTAAAAAGAAAATTGGTCATCTGAGAAAAGAATATTATAAAAATTGAGTTTCGAGCTGCTGTTTTGGAATCCATTGAAAATAACAAAAAGAGTATTGCAAGATTTATTGGCCCTCCTCCAATTCCCAAAAACGACGCAAGAGAACCCAGAATTAAACCTGTTATAAAACAGAGAAATCCATTTTTTAAAGAAGCCGATGGAAGTTTATTCTTGAAAATAGTGAAAAGAAAAACTGCTATCATTAAAAAAGAAAGGACTGAAGATTGTATTACTCCAATAATAGCCTCTTCGCCAAAGTTGTTCTTTATAATTTCAAAAACAAGTTTGCCTCCCATTCCACCCAAAACACTGCCGAAAGCTAAAAGGGTACTTGTCTTTTTTTCTAGTTTAATTTCTGAATTCCTATTAATTATCAGTGATGAAATTGTCATTCCAAGTACTGTTAGGCCTGAAAGAAAACTTATAACACTTACATTGAATGAACTAAGGCTGTCCATTACAGGTTTTATAATTACTCCGCCGCCAATACCGCTAATAGCTCCAATACATGTTGCTGTAAAACTTATTATGAGATACAAAAATTGCATTTAACTATTTTTCCTCGCTGCAGTTATTTGTTTTAAACCTTTAAAAAAGCTGTCATTGAGCATTGTGATAATGCCATCAACCATTTCAATAGTAAAATCCTCGCCTCCCATAGTAGCAAGAGCTCTGAGTGGCATTTCTTTAATCATCGTATGCATTAATTCCTGTGTTGTTTCGTCATTATTTTTACCATTTCTTTTGTCTGATTCTTTAAGCATCATTTTTAAGATAATTTTTCCAATGCGAGTTGTAGAGATATCTTTCATTGTTGATAGCCTGTTAAAAGGACCATCTATTGGTTTATTAGCTTGTGGGATAGCTTTTCCCAGAAATTTTGCAAAATCTCCAGAAGGTGAAAGATTTTTAAAATTTGCTATTTCGGGTTTATAATAGCCAGGAGAAATATATTTAAGATTTTTTACCCAGTCAGAAATTCTGTTTCCATTTTCAATAGAAATTGTGTGATTTAATCTTATATCTGTAGAAGATGAACCTACTAAAATTTCATAATCTCCTGATTCAACTATCCATGAAGAATTACTGCTGTCCCAAAAGCTGAAAGATCTTTTATCCAGATTAAAAGTTATTGTTTTCGTTTCTCCGGGTTGAAGGCTTATTTTATCAAATGATTTTAATTCTTTTTCTGGCTTAAAAACAACCGAATCTTTGTCTTTTACATAAAGTTGAACGATCTCTTTTCCCGCGACTGTTCCTGTATTTTTTATGTCAAAGGAAACTGCGATGTTATAATTTTCGTCTATTGTGGTAGTTGAAATATTACTGTATTCAAAGTTTGTGTAACTTAGACCATGTCCGAATGGGAAAAGTACCTTAGTTTTTGTCTTTTCATAATATCTATAACCTACATAAATAGATTCAGCATAGGCTACTGTTTTATTCCCTCCGGGAAAGTTGACTGTAGACGGTACGTCTTCCAGTGACATAGGAAAGGTTTCGGCAAGTTTTCCACTTGGATTTTCAATGCCAAAAATAAGATCTGCACATGCAGCGCCCCACGCCTGTCCGCCTAAATATGTTTCAAGAACAGCTTTTACATTATTTATCCATGGCATTGAAACCGGCGCTCCATTAGATAAGATTACAATACAGTTTTTATTAACATTGCTTACCGAGTTTATGAGCATATTATGACTTTCTGTCAAGTTTATATTTTTACGATCAAATCCTTCTGATTCAAAAATCTCAGGAAGACCGGCAAATATTATGACATTATCTGACAATTCAGCACATTTTACAGCTTCATCAATTAAAGTTTGATCTATTTTATCTGTAACAGGATCGTAGCCGGCAGAGTATATTATATTAGCATTACTGTTTAAGAGGTTATTTATAGAGTCCCAGGCATTATTAATTTTTGTTGGTTTGATGCGGGATGAACCTGAACCTTGATATCTTGGCTCTTTGGCAAAAGCTCCAATAACAGCTATTTTCCCTTTTTGTTCTAAAGGTAGGATATTTTCATTTTTAAGAAGAACAGCACTTTCACATAAAACTTTTTTTGCCAGAAGATGATGTTCTTCTATATCGTAATCAGCATTAGCTGAAAGGGCTTCACTTGTACTGGAAATTACATTTAAAATACGTTCTAATGAGTTGTCTATTGTGTCAATGCTGATTTTCTTATTTTTTAGAGCATTTTTAATAAGTTCAATGTTTGAAGTTGACGGCCCAGGCATTTCAAGATCTAATCCTGCTAAGAGCCCTGCAATTCTGTCATTTGCAGCTCCCCAGTCTGTTACTATCATTCCTTCAAAACCCCATTCCTCTCTTAGAAGGTAGGTAAGAAGTTCCATGTTTTCTGAACAGTATACTCCATTAAGTTTATTGTAAGCTGCCATAACTGAAACAGGTTTTGCAGTTTTTACAGCTTCTTCAAAACCTGCAAGATATATTTCACGTAAAGCCCTGTCATCAACAATTGTATCAATTGTCATTCGGTTTGTTTCCTGATTATTTACCACAAAATGTTTAAGTGATGTACCTATTCCCTTACTTTGTACACCTTTGATAAAAGCAGCGGCCATCTTGCCGCTAAGATATGGATCTTCAGAAAAGTATTCAAAGTTACGTCCACAGAGAGGAGAGCGCTTAATGTTGGCTCCAGGTCCTAGCAGAATAGCAATTTTTTCATTTAGACATTCCTCTGCAAGAGCTATACCTATATTATTTATTAAATTTGTATCCCAGCTTGATGCTATTGCTGATGCTGTTGGAAAACAAGTCGCTGGTACTGATTCATTAAATCCAAGATGATCAGCTTTAGTATTTTGTTTTCTGAGACCATGAGGTCCATCTGTAACCATTACTGAAGGAATATTCAATGACTCTTCACCATGAATGTTCCAGAAGTCATCCCCCGCAAGAAATTGTATTTTTTGTTCTGGACTCATCATATTAAGCAAGTCTTTGATATTTTCCATGTATTGAACTCCATAATCTTGTATTAGAGTTTTCAGATAAGCTCTATAAGTTAAAAAAAGAATCTCATTCTTTTCTTAAAGTGTCAATCAAAATGAATTGCTTTTAATTTATGTTTGTATAGAAAGATAAGTTATGGATATTTTTTGTTTTGAATCCAGTAGTTTTGATGGAAATCTTGTACGAGTTGAAGTTGATATCCGCAAAGGTATTCCAGGCCTTGATATTATTGGTTTGCCGGATGGGGCTGTTCTTGAATCGAGAGAGAGGTTAAGAGCTGCAATGCGTAATAGTGGATATGAAATACCTAAAGGACGAATACTTATAAATCTTGCACCCGCTGGTATAAAAAAAGCTGGTGCATCTTTTGATTTATCGATGGCTACAGCTATTCTTTTAAAATCTGGTGAAATAAATCTTGAATGTGATAAAAAGGTTTTAATACTAGGTGAGTTAATGCTTTCAGGAGAGATACGTTCTGTAAATGGTGTTTTATCTGCTGTAGCAGCTTCAATAAACTCAGAAATTGATACTGTAATTGTTCCTGATAATAATTTAAGAGAAGCTCTTTCTCTTGAAGGTCCTGTTGTTTATGGAATCGATAATATAAAAAAAATAAATGAAACATTAGCATCAATAGTGAGTGGTGAAAGTCAGAACATTTTTAAACTAAATAAAAGTGAAAATGATGGTTATTTTGAACCAGAGATTGATTTTAAAGATATAAGAGGTCTTCCCTTTGTAAAACGTGCTATTGAAGTTGCAGCAGCTGGGCGACATAATGTTCTTCTTTTTGGCCCTCCAGGGGGTGGTAAAACTATAAGTTGTAGGGCTATTTCTGGAATCCTGCCGTCTTTAAGCCGTGAGGAAGCAATAGAGGTTACACGTATATATTCTGCCGCGGGATTGCTTAAGGATGGAATGGGCTTGATAACAAGACCTCCTTTTAGACAACCTCATCATAGCGCATCAGAAGAAGGCGTTATTGGAGGTGGTAAGATTGTACGGCCAGGTGAAATCTCTTTAGCACACAAAGGTGTACTTTTTCTGGATGAAACACCTGAGTTCAGTAAACATCTTTTGCAGGCTTTAAGAGAGCCTGTAGAAGAAGGTAAGGTAGATATTGCAAGAGCTGGACGGAGTTGTTTGTATCCTGCAGATTTTCAACTCATACTTGCAGCAAATCCATGTCCATGTGGTAATCTTGGGAAAAAAGAGGCTGTATGTTTATGCAGCAGAAAAGAAGTAATAAATTACTGGAAGCGCTTGGGTGGTGCACTTCTTGATAGAATTGATATAAGAATACCTGTTGAGCCTGAACCATTAGATTTTTTTAATGAAGATGAAGAGGCCTCTTGCAGTATAAGAAAAAGAGTTGAATATTCTGTAAAAATTCAGGAGAGACGTTACATAAATGAATCTTTTAATCGAAACGCTAGAATTAGTCAAAAATGTTTAAAGAAATATTGTGTAATGAATGAAGATGCAGAATATGAATATATGCAAGCTGTAAAAAAGCTTAGAATTTCGTCAAGAGCATGTGTTTCAATTATTAAGATTGCAAGGACAATAGCTGATTTGAAAAAGAATGAGAAAATAGAAACAAATGATATTTTTGAAGCTATACAGCATCGTCGTTACGGTGAGAGCGATTTTTACTGGGATAAAATGTAGTTAATTGAGCCTCTTTAAAATCCAACCGGGGTTTTTGAAAGAGGCTCAATTATTTAAATTAAAAAAAGTTTATTTTTCATATTCTTAAATAGTAATAAAACAGTAGAAATTAAAGTCCCTTCCAAGTATAGTATAATAAATGAACGTTTATCAGTTTTAAAAAGTAAAAAATTAAATTACGTTCACTTCAAATAATTTAGGGAGGTCGCGCTTTATGAAGCTTTACAGCCGCGGGCAAGTTGTTGTCATTGCGCTGTCTGCTGCTTTACTTGTTTTTTTTCTCTTTTTAGGGTTTGGTTTTTTCGGTTTTTCAGAAAAGAATATTAACGCTGTTGTAGAAACAGGGCTTGAACCGGAACAACCTTCTTTTGAATTGCAGCAAAGTTCTATTGGAAAAGAGCGTATAATTCCTGTTTCTGAACATGAAGATTTCTCTGAAGAAGAACGGAATACTATAAATATTTATGAACAGCTAAATGAGGCTGTTGTTAATATATCGACTGAAACAATGGGTGTTAATTTCTTTCTTGAACCTGTCCCTATGGAAGGTGGAACAGGCTCCGGCTCTATAATAGACACCCGTGGTTACATTCTTACAAATTATCATGTTGTAGAAGACGCGTATAAAGTTTTTATAAATTTATTTGATGGTAGTACGTATGAAGGTGATGTAGTCGGCCGGGATCAAGAAAATGATCTTGCAATAGTTAAATTTGATCCAGATGGAAAAAAACTTACGACAATAGCCTTGGGATGCTCAAGTGATTTAAGAGTCGGGCAGAAAGTACTGGCAATCGGAAATCCATATGGATATGATAGAACGCTTACTGTAGGCATTGTCTCAGGTTTGGGCCGGCCTGTAAAAACCAGCAGCGGAATAGTTATTCAGGGAATGATTCAAACAGATGCATCAATTAATCCGGGGAACTCCGGAGGCCCTTTACTTGATTCTCAGGGTCGAATAATTGGTATAAACACCATGATTTATAGTCCTTCCGGAGGCTCTGTAGGTATAGGTTTTTCTGTTCCTGTTGATACTGCCAATAGAGTTGTTCCTGACTTAATAAAATACGGTGAAGTAAAACGCGGGTGGATAAATATTGTCCCGATACAGCTTGATAGAAATATAATACGATACGCCAAGCTTCCTGTTAATAGTGGCTTGCTTGTTTCAGAAGTAACTTCTGGCAGTGAAGCTGAAAGAGCAGGTGTTAAAGGTGGAGATAGAAGCACCCCTGTGCGTTATGGAAAGAGTACTATTTATTTAGGCGGTGACATAATTACAGAAATAGATGGTTTTAAAACTTCTTCAATAGCAGATATGTTTACAGCTCTTGAAGATAATAAGCCGGGTGAAGTTGTATCAGTTGTTATTGTCAGAAAAAATCAGAAAAAAACTCTGCAAATTAAATTATCAGAACGTGCTGAAGGACTGAGCTGGGATTAAATATGAAAAAATTCAAAGTGATGTCAGAATTTGAACCTGCAGGAGATCAGGCTCAGGCTATAGAATTACTTTCAGAGGGAATCATATCCGGTAAAAACAGACTCACACTAAAAGGTGTCACCGGTTCAGGAAAGACATATTCCATGGCTAAAATTATCGAAAGGGTACAAAAGCCTACTTTGATACTGAGTCATAACAAAACTCTTGCGGCTCAACTTTATAAAGAATTTCTTGAGTTCTTTCCTGAAAACGCTGTTGAATATTTTGTTTCATATTATGATTATTATCAGCCTGAAGCGTATGTTCCATCAAAAGATCTTTATATTGAAAAAGATGCTGACATCAATCAGGAAATCGATAGAATGAGATTGTCTGCAACATCATCGCTTGTAGAAAGAGAAGATGTTATAGTTGTTGCTACAGTTTCATGTATTTATGGATTGGGAAATCCTGTTTCTTTTAAAGAAATGCGCTTGCCTATAATTTCTGGTAGACAGGCCTCTATAGATGATATATCAAGAAAATTAATATCTCTACAATATGAGCGTAACAACGATGTTCTTGAACGTGGTTCTTACAGAATTAAGGGCGATGTTATGGAAATATATCCTGCTTATATGAAAACCATTTACAGGATTGAGTTTGACTGGGATGAAATTGCCAGAATAACAAGACTTCATGCTGTGACTGGAGAGGTTCTTGAAGTCCTTGGTCATTGTACAATTTATCCTGCCAAACATTTTGTTATGCCGGAAGATCAATTAAAAGCTGCTGTAGGAACAATAAAAGCTGAACTTGATGAACGTCTTGAAGTCCTTACTTCTGAAAATAAGCTTGTTGAAGCACAGCGTCTAAAGAGTCGTACTGAATATGATATTGAGATGATGGAGGAGATGGGCTATTGTTCAGGAATTGAAAATTATTCAAAATT
>JAQQAK010000162.1 GCA_028527945.1 Spirochaetaceae bacterium | reverse complement strand
GCAGAAGAACTTTATTCCGATAAAATTTTAAATAATTATATGGAGCTGGAAAACTCAATAATAGAAAAAATCAATAATGACTCAATAACAATATTAGATATTGAACAAATTGAAAAAATGAAAGCCGAAATAGAAGAGTCAAATCGTTCAGATATAAAAAGCCAACTTGATATGCTCAAATTTATTGCGGAAACATCTATTTCTGAAGAAACAAGAACCACAGACGCAAGTCAGATAATTAAACAACTATCTGCTGAAGAAAAGGAACTTAGAACACGACATAAAAAGGAAAGAGCCGGACAGATTGCGACAGAAGTATCTATAGGAACAGCTATAGTCAGCGGAACAATATTTGCTGTAAGTTCTATAATTTATTCAACTTATTATGAACAATACACTGAATCTCAAAGCAGCGAAAACGCGGCGTTTTACTTGTTCTGGTGGCAAATTATGGAAGAAGTTTCAATTTTAAGCGGTGTAACAACAATAATATCTTCTGCTACAGCAGGAATTCTTAGCGTACTTTTTTAATCTAATTACAAAACTTCCCAAGCATGAAAGAATCTCTAAAAAATAATCATTTTGATTTAAGGATTTCAACTCCATTCCAATCGACTGGAGGAGGACTCTTAATATAATTCTTGCATCTTTGAATGAAGGTCTCTGCAAGATAATCTCCAGGCAAATACTTTAAAACTTCAGTAAAATAACGTCCAGCTTTTCTAAAATTCTGACGGTAATAATAACTTGCGCCCTTATTATGATGGTGCCATCCTATTCTCTGTTCTTTTGTTAATGTTAAGGCAGGAGAATATATACTTTCACCTCTTGTCTGCCCTTTTACCTGAACCTTATCAACAAAGCGGCATGGAATCTTTTTCTGAACAGTCTTATAAACCTGTTCGCCTATAATAACATCTTGCTTATATTGCTTTGTAAGCCCCTCTAGTCTGGAACCAAGATTTACCATATCACCAATAATTGTGTAATCCATCTTTTTCTCGGAACCAATATTACCAACAGTTACAACACCATAACTTATACCAATTCCGGTTTTAAACTCAGGCTTACCAAGCTTTATTCTTTCAGAATTTAATTCTCTTAAAGTTTCCTGCATTTCAAGAGCAGCCATTACAGCCTGATACGAATCATCAGCATGTTTTACCGGGGCGCCAAAAAACGCCATGATAGCGTCACCAATATATTTATCAATAACACCACCGCGGTTTATGATTATATCAACCATTTTTTCAAAATACTGATTTAGGTCAATAACAAGCTTGTCAGGAGTATACCCCTCACTTATTGTAGTAAAACTACGAATATCTGAAAAAAGAATACCAAGCTCTCTATTCTGACCAACAAGCATTTGTTCAGGATTATCAAAAACACTATCAATTACATCTTTAGGTACATACTTTTGAAATATATTTCTAATTTTACGTTCGTTTCGTTCAGCAAGAATAGCCTTAAACGCGTATTCTTTAATCTGTTGATAAGCTCTCTCAAGCTCGTTTATCATCAAGTTAAACGTATTTGCAAGCTGCCCTATCTCATCCTTGTATTCAATTTCTACACGCCTTGATAAATCATTTTCGTTGACAATACCCATCATTGCGCTTGATACACGGGTAAGAGGACCAGTAATATAACTTGATAAAATCATTAGAAGAATAAAAGAAACAGCAACAAGAGACGCAAGAATAATATAATTACGCGTCATCATCTCAGAAACTTCTTTATAGAAACTATGATTGTCTTCAGAAATAAAAACCCACCACTCAAAAGCATCAAAATGAAACATATGCCCAACTCTTTCTTCACCAGAAAGTGAAAAAGTGGTCCATCCTTCATGTTCATTCTGAATAAGTGCTTTTATTGTAGAAACATCACTTTCTTTAAGATCAACTGAACCTGTACTAATCTGAACAATACAATCATCATCCAAGGCAAAAATCAGCTCAGTATCACTTCGAAGAAGACTGTTAGCATATGATAGAATAGCTTTCTCAGCGACATCAATATAATCTTGTTGATCAGATAATCCATTATCAACAAGGAGAGACCACTGATTATTCATATATTTTTTCATTTCTTCAGCTTTAAAACCTAGAGACCCCATTGCAAGTCTTGTCATACCGCTTCTCGCGGAATATGATGCAAATATACCGCTGATTAGAACAGAGGCTATGAGTAATGGTAAAACTATAAAAATTATACGCTCACGAATTTTCATCTATCTTTTTAAATGATCGGAATACAGGGCTTTAAAGTTAACCATTCTATGCCGATAATAAAAAAAATGCTTTTTTATAAGGAAGAATCTTTTGAGCGATGATAGTCAAATAGACCTTAAACAGGAAGAAAAAGAAGAAATCCTCGAAGAACTCAATGAAATGGTTGCTTCCAACCGTATAAAGATAACAAAAGACAAAGTTAAAATTACACCTAAAAAAAATGGGTTGGGACTCCCCTTACTTATAAATTTTTTAGCTATAGCTGCTGTAGCAAGCACTTTTATTTTTTCTACAAAACTATTTGAACAAAAACAAGAAGATCTGCGAATTGAAACAAAGAACTATCAATCTGCGGAAGGAAAACTTCTTGCAGAATTAAAAAAACAGACCGAAGCTCAAATGGCTCAAAAGGATGAAGAAATACACAACATTCAGTCTAAAATGGATGAACTAAACAAAAAGAGTGAAGAGCTTGCAAAAAACATGGAACAAGAAATAAAGCAACATGAAATTGAAATGCAGGAAGCTCTTGAAGCAGAACTTGAGAAAGAACGAAAAAAACTCCAGGCAGAAGGTCGCTCTGAAGCTTATATACAGGAGCAGCTTCAGGAATTAGAAAGACAACGTCATGAAGAATATCAGGCAGAACTTGCAGCCTTTAGAGCAGAATCTGAAAGAGAAATTGCTGAAAGGCAAAGAGAACTTGAACAGGCAAAACAGCTCAACCAGCAGCTTTTGGAAGAAATGAATCAGGAGCGTGAACGATTAAAAAAAGAAGCTGAAGAAAGAGAAAAGGAAATTGCGGCAAATCAGCAAGAAAATGATGAAAAGACCTCTTCAGCTGAAGAAGAAATGAAACAGCTGGCTCTTGATATGGAAAAAGAATCTCTAATCCTTGATCAGATAAATGGTTCATACAAGGCTATTTTTACAGCTATTAATAACGGTAATCTTGAAGAAGCACTAACACAAATTGAGTCTTTACAGCATTTTATTAATGATCCTACTATTTCTGTACTAAAAAATATCGCAAACAGAAGGCAAAACGATATAAACATACTCTCAAAGTTAAAAACTGAAATTGAATCAGAATTATATAAATCAGAGGCAGATACTGAAAATCTGGCCGAAGCAGCAGATCTATTAATGTCAGCCAGACAGATTTCAGCCCTTGGCGATCAAGAATACAGCGCCAACAATTTTGATAAAGCCGGAGAATATTATGATCTGGCAATAAAAGAAATTCCTGCTATAAAAAAAGCATGGACAAGATTAAACAGTCTTTCAAAGACAGATGAAGAAAGAAGGCTTTCAAATTATCTACAAAACGGAGACTCTTTGAATAACAGTGGAAAGACAGGCGAAGCGGTTGAAGAATATAAAAACGCCTTATCATCAGTAGAAACAAAAAATCCAGGTCTTTTAGAAGAATCTCTTAATAAATTACTTACAGCTTTAAATATTCAACACAAAAAGACACTTGATGATACAAATAAAAAATATCAAAAAGATCTTAAAAACACAGAAAATAATTATGAAAAACAACTTTCTGAGACAAAAGCAAAAGCAGAGAACGAATTAGCCGAGAGCACATCAGAATATGAAAGCCGTATTACAAATATTGAATCAGAATTGGAAGCGGCACGTAATGAAATTACTGATAAAACAGAAAAACTAAATCAGAGCATTGCGGATGGTACAAAAAGCAGGGAAGAAATAGAGAGTCTCAACCTGGAAATTGAAGACCTTAAAAAGGAATATATAGAAAAAGTAGCTGAAGCAGAAAAGTCTAATTATGAAAAAGGTATGACCGATGGACGGTTAAGCGCTTTTACAGATGTTATGGCCTTTACATCAATGCTTGATGGAACAACAGAAGTAAGCATGCAAGCAAGATCTGAAATAGAAAATAGAAAAGGAAAAGAGTCTGCCTATGATGAAACTGTAAGTAAAATTATGGCTCTGTCACAGGCAGGAGCAGTAGAAAGCGCAATGGATCTTGTTGAGACAACCAAAAGTATTTTAATAGGCTCTGTATCTTTTACAAGCGGGAACAGAATAGTAATTGAACCTTTCACAAATCTAAACATAAAAAATGGTGAAACATTGATTATAAAAAGAAAAGAACAGGGCAAACCTGAACAATATATAACAACTGCTGAGGTTGTCTCAGC
>JAQQAK010000161.1 GCA_028527945.1 Spirochaetaceae bacterium | reverse complement strand
AAAGCAGGCAAAAGAACTATTTGAAAAAAAATATTAGATTATTCTACTGAGGAGTTTTAATATATACCACCGTAAAATTCTATCTTGCTGAGCTATATAGTCTTTTTAGAAAACAAAGTCTTCCTAATAATAACACGTTTGGAGGCAACCATACCCCGCCAGTTTTAGCAAATAATTATTCATTAAATCGAAAGCGAGGTGGTTGATAATAAAATATTTTCTATTCGTTGCAACGTCTTTTTTTATGGCTTGCGCCTTTGCAGCCTCCACCATAGAATAATGATATTCCAATGATAAAACCAAAATTATACCAGCCGCCATTGTTGTAAATCTCGTATACATTCATGTTCTTATTGAAAAGAGAAATAATAAATGTAAACAAGGAAATAAAACCATGCCATATTCCTAATAGAAAACCTGCTGGTTTTTCTATAGTCAAAGACTGAGCCATTGTATTAGGCCCTGCTGTGCATGAACAAATAACCGCGGCAATAAGTGTGATACCAATAAAAAATAAGACTCTCTTTTTCATTTTATTCTCCCTTAAAAATAAATTGTACACCAAGTATACATATTAAAAGTACAATTATTCAAAGAATTATAAAAATAGTCATAATTAATGAAGCAAAGATTTAAAAACTCAAAAGTATTTAATTTCTGAGTTTTTTAGGCTTATAATTCTTCAGGATACCATAAACTGCTTTTATGTTTGAAAGATCTTTTTCCTGCATAAATAAAGAAGAAAATACTGCTGAATAGAAGATAGGCTACATTAACTCCAACTGCCAGCCAGAACCACTTATAATCTCCGGTTGTGTAAGTGTGAAGCGGCAGGTTCATTGTTAAAACATATGGCAGCGCGAAAAGAAATGTTATCCCTGAAGCATATGTGTAATCTGTTGCTACAGGAGTTTCAAAGTCCGGATCAACTACTCTCAAAAGAGCAAGGCCGGTAGATAATGTTCCGGTAGAAACTCCAAAAACCAGAAGACTTCGAAGAAATCTGTGATCAGAAAAAATCCTTGAAGAGTACCACATTGTTGTAAAGCATGTGGCAACACCGCCAACAACTGCAATTGTAACAATTGGAAGCCAGTAATTCTTTACCACAACTATTGATATAGCAGCTATGGAGCTTGTTACCATCAAATCTACAAACAAGCCGGACAATCTGTTCATTGTCATATTATCTACAATATGATGCGTATCTGTTGCTATCATAAAATGTCTTAGCAGAAGACCCATGAGTGACGCAAAAATAAAATTAAGCCCCCAGAAGGTTTGAGCCAGCTGCTCTCCGGTTGGGCCTAAGAATCCCAGCGCCCATTCCAATCCTTTTAAAACCAGAAATGCCGCAAAATAACCTAAAAGAATAATGGCTCCGTTTATAGTAAGTGTATCGATTGCTTCAGTCTGAGTTGTAAGAAAAGAGCCTGGCTTAGGCTTGCTTCCTTTTGGACGTATGCCTGATTTTACACTTTCCTTGTTAAGGTATTTAACCTCTTCTCTTGATATCCATCTATGCTTTAACCCATGGTTAATAATAAACATTCCTCCAAAGCTGCATATAATAAATCCTAAAGCGGCAAAGGTTAGACCAATACTTCCCGCTCCTTCAACACCGAAAGATGTCCAGCTTGAACCAATAGAGTAGGCCTGTCCTGGCCCCTGAGCAAAGCCCAAAGGAAGAAGGTAACCAAAGCTGTGAAAAAGGTCTGGTCGTATTGTTTTTATAAACACAAATGTAAGAATTAGTCCTATAAAGCCCTGAACTCCAAACTGAAATATTACAGAAAGTGTTGTTCCAAAAATACGGCCTTTACCCGGTTTTTTTCTTGGAAGAGCTTTCAGAGAAAGCGCTACAAAAGAAAGGCTTAGAAGATGATAAGCTAACTCTCCTAAAGAAATATTATTTAAACCTAAATGAGGAAATACAAAATTATATAATGGAAGAAGAATGAACCCTGCAATTAGAGAATTCGGGATGAGAAAACGTTGAAAGAAATTAACTTTTGCTCTAATAAAAGTAGCTACAAGTAATGCTATTGAAATGATGCCCAAATTTATGAAAACAGACCATTGATAATTCATTAAAACCCCTCTTTACGAATTTGAACTATAAGCATAAAATCCGGTATAATTATCCAGAGAATTTACCATTAATGCAACATTAATTTTTATATGTGGAGAACAATATGCGTGAAAAAGGCCGAATTAAGGAAGTTAATCCGGGCATCGTAAAACTATTGAGAAGAATTTTTAATTTTTATTTTAAATACAAATTTAATATAAAAACTATACTTCCCCCTGAAGTCGCTGAAATAGAAGGTTCTTTTATAATTCTGCCCAATCATCAAGGATTTTGGGATCCTTTTTTTATTGGAATATCTTTGCCTCAGGTTCCGTATTTTGTCACTTCAGACGCTGTTTATCGTTCTAAAATTTTTGGATTTTTTATGCGAAAATTTGGAACTATTCCAAAAACAAAATCGCAATCAGATATTGATGCCATAAAGAATATTATGGAAATGAAAAAAATGGGTAGATGCGTCGGTATCTTCTCTGAAGGTCAGAGAACCTGGGATGGATGCACTTTGCCTGTCATAAAATCAACAGCAAAGCTTGTCAGATTGATGAAGTTACCGGTTGTAACTGTAGTTTTTAAGGGCGGCTACCTTAGTCAGCCCAGATGGCGAAAGTCTATAAGCCAAGGCGAATTGGAAATTGAATATAAGCTGCTTTACAAAGGTGATGAGGTTAGCAAAAAAAGAATTTCTGAAATATATCAGGATCTAACAGAAGCCCTTTCTCATGATGAAATAGAGTACCAGAAGGAACGGAAGATAGAATGGAAAAACAATAAAGCTGCAGAAAACATTGAGCAGTTTTTATTTGTATGTCCTGAATGCGGGAGTTTTGAAGGTTTTTCATCATCAGGTGTCAAGTTTAAATGTCAGAACTGTAATTCAGAATGGTCGTTTGACAAGTATCAGCAAATAATTCCTGAAAGTTCGCAAAAGACTTTTTCTAATGTAAGAGATTGGGATCATTGGCAGCTTGAGCAAATGAAAGAACAAATTGATAATCTTTTCCATGATGGTAAACAAATTTTTTCTGATAGTGATGTTGTTTTTCAAACTGGTTTTAAAAGTAAAAGATTGAAGTTTTTAGCAAAGGGCACAATAAAGATGGAAGACAAGTCTTTGATATTTGAAGGCAAAAATGGAAAAATATTGAAAAAAATGGATTTGTCTAAAATAGTTGGAATAAATGTACAGAATCATGAAGTTCTGGATTTTTATTATGATAATGTCCTTTACACTGTTAATAATCCTAAAAAACATTTTTCAGCATATAAATGGTGGCGTGCTATAGATTACATCCAGAAAGATATTCTTAAGTTAAATTTGCCAGAATAAATATTTTCTTCTAATTTTTTGACTTTGGCATTCTGATATCATAAGATCAAAAGTATGAAGATATTAG
>JAQQAK010000160.1 GCA_028527945.1 Spirochaetaceae bacterium | reverse complement strand
TTAGCGCTTTTCAAGTCTGAAATGTAATAACAGTATTGCAACTATAGACCTGTTAAAGATTTGTTTCTAAAATTTTCTGTCGTTTAAGTTTATTAGTAATTAGTGTAAAAATTTTTTGTCAAAGTTAATGGAGGATGACATGAAAAAAATTATTTCTATCGTTTTGGCTGCGGCTGTCGTATTGTCTCTTGCGTCTATTACTGGATGTAAAAAAGATGCTGATACAATAAAAATTGGTGTAGCCGGAGCACATTCAGGAGACCTCGCTTCATACGGTATTCCTACAACAAAGGCAGCAGAACTTGTTGCTGAAGAATGGAACGCAAAAGGTGGCGTTCTTGGCAAACAGATTGAGCTTGTAATTGAAGATGATCAATGTAAAGCTGAAGTTGCAACAAATACTGCTGCAAAGCTTGTCGGAGACAAGGTAGTTGCAGTTATTGGACATATTTGTTCAGGAGCAACAAAGGCCGCTCTCGGAATCTACAAAGATTCAAATATCATCACAATCTCACCTTCTGCAACAAATCCCCCTCTTACCCAGAGTGGAGAGTATCCTAACTTTTTCAGAACAATTGCGCCGGATGACGCTCAGGCAAGATTAGAGGTAGATTTTGCTGTTAAAGAGCTTGGATTAACAAAAATCGCAGTTCTTCATGACAAGGGTGACTATGGTAAAGGCCTTGCTGAGTTTGCAAAATCAATGATTGAATCTGACGGTATTGCAGAGGTTGTTCTTTTTGAAGGTATTACAGCTGGTGCTGTAGACTATTCTGCTGTAATCAACAAGATTAAGAATGCGGAAGCTGAAGCTGTTATCTTTGGTGGATATCATCCAGAAGCATCCAAACTCGTTGGCCAGATGAGAAAGAAAGGCATGGATACAGTATTTATTTCTGACGATGGTGTAAAAGATGATACTTTTATAAAAGTTGCCGGAGAATATGCTGAAGGTGTTTACGCAACAGGACCTAAAGATACTTCAAGTAATCCTTTAACAATTGCTGCAACAAAGGCTCATCAGGAAAAATATGGAGAAGATCCAGGTGCATTTTTCTTAAATGCTTATGCTGCTACTCAGGCTATTATCAATGCTATTGATAAGGCTGGTTCTACTGACTATGAAGCAGTTTCAAAAGCTCTACGAAGCGAATACGTAGATACTCCTCTCGGAAGTATTAGTTTCGATGAAAAGGGTGACGCAATCGGAGTAGGTTTTTCCGTTTTCCAGGTCCAAAACGGGGCTTACACAGAAATTCAATAATTTTTTGGCTGTCCCTAGGGACAGCCTTATTTTTTATTTATGGGGAGGGTTTTATACCCAGCTGCTTGTTGTGTGATCTCCCTTTATTAAGGATTATTATGTTGTAGTGGTGATGAAGTTCAGCCGTACAATCCATTCTTTGCAAAAACATTATAGCCTTGCTTTAGTAAAATAATTTGTTATGAGCTTTTAGGCAGGGTGACTAATTATTTGCAATTTCGTAAATAGATGTAATTCCAACAATGAAAGTTTGACAAATCATTGCACCGAAATATGGTACTATTGGTTTTTTAATTTTTTACACTGTTTGCTGTGTTAATTAAAATTAAATATTGCAGCAATCAAAACAAGCTTTTTTACCTCAAGATAGAGGAGTTATTCATAGATGAATGGTACTTATTTTATTGAGCTTTTTCTTGGCGGGCTGACAAGAGGAAGTATTTATGCACTTATAGCGCTTGGATATACAATGGTATACGGTATTATCCAGCTTATAAATTTTGCGCATGGCGAAATTTATATGATAGGCGCATTTACAGCTCTTATTGTATCCAGTGTATTATCTTTTACTGGAATGTCTCCGGTTCTAATTTTTATAATAGCAGCTATTGCTGCAGTTGTTTGGGCTGCCGGATACGGTATGACAATGGAAAAAATAGCTTATAAACCGCTTAGAAATGCACCCCGGCTTTCAGCCTTGATTAGTGCTATCGGAATGTCGTTATTTCTTCAGAATTATGTTCTACTTGCTCAGACATCTGACTTTCAACCTTTTCCAGATCTTATTCCTGATTTAGCATTTTTAAAACCAATAGAAACAATCATGAATACTACTCAGTTTATAATACTGGTCACAACAGCAGTTGTTATGGTGGTATTTACACTGCTTATTCGCTATACCAAAATGGGAAAGGCTATGCGTGCTACAGCTCAGGATATGGTTATGGCACAACTTGTAGGTATAAACATTAATAAGGTTATTATGTTTACCTTCCTTCTTGGCTCTGCTACAGCAGCGATAGGTGGAGTACTTATAAGTTCTCATATTGGGCAAATAAATTATTACATTGGTTTTCTGGCAGGTATTAAAGCCTTTGTCGCGGCGGTTCTTGGCGGAATAGGCTCTATACCAGGAGCAGTTCTTGGTGGTTTTGTTTTAGGGCTTACTGAAAGCTTTGGAACCGGCTATATTTCCAGTGATTATGAAGATGTTTTTGCCTTTGCTATTTTAATAATAATATTAATATTCAGACCATCTGGACTTCTTGGTAAAACTACCAGGAAAAAGGTATAAGGGGGAGCGTTATGTCGAATACTTCTACAGAACAAGCTAATCGCTTTATTAGCCTGAAAGATATTAAAAAGTCTTCTTTTATAGCTTTGTGGTTTATGTTCCTTACCTTTCCTATTATGGTAATAAAGGTAAACACTGTAAATAATACTGTTGAATGGCGCTGGGCCAATATGATTATAATTGGTGTAGCATCTTTTATTCTTTCTCATGTTTGGCGGCTTTTTATGAACAGAAGAGACGGCAAGCTTTCAGACGAGCAGAAAGGTGGACAAACTGTTGAAAAACTTACTTTACGACAGAAACTTGATCAGAAGCCAGTTGTTGCAAAAAGTTTATCATATGCTGTTCTTGTTTTAGCCATTATATTTCCGCTTATATCCGGAATGTATCAGACCAGTATAATGATAACAGCTTTATTATATGTTGTTCTTGCTCTTGGTCTTAATATTATGATTGGCCTGAGTGGGCTTCTTGTTCTTGGATATATTGTTTTCTATGGTGTTGGAGCTTATACATACGCGCTTTTAAATCTGCATTTTGGAGTAAACTTTTGGGTGGCTCTTCCAATAGGCGGTATTTTTGCAATGATTATAGGTATTCTTATTGCAATACCTGTATTAAGACTTCAGGGTGACTATCTGGCAATTGTTACTCTTGCCTTTGGTGAGATATTTAGAATAGTTCTTGAGAACTGGAATGATCTTTCATTTGGACCAAGCGGTATTGCCAATATTCCGCGTCCAACAATATTCGGATTAGATTTGAATGTTTCGCAGGCAACAAATTTAACATATTTTATTGTACTTGCATTTGTCCTTGTGACAATTTTTGTTATCAAGCGTCTGGAAGATTCAAGAATAGGACGTTCTCTTGTTGCTATGCGTGAAGATGAAATTGCGTCTGAAGCTATGGGAATCGATATGGGAAAAACAAAGCTTGTTGCTTTTGCTTTAAGTACATTCTGGGCTGGCGTCGCTGGTGTTATTTTTGCAGGAAAAACAACCTTTATTAACCCTTCAAGTTTTACCATGTGGGAATCAATTCTTGTTCTTTGTATGGTTGTTTTGGGTGGAATGGGTTCTATTCCTGGTGCTATTGTTGGAGCATTAATTATTACATTGCTGCCTGAGTATCTTAGAGCATTTTCTGAATATAGAATGGTTATCTTTGGAGTCGTACTAGTACTTGTTATGGTTTTCAAACCGGATGGAATGATTCCATCAATAAGGCAGAAGTATGAGTTTAAAAAGAAACCGGAATCCAATATGAAGGAGGCTGAATAATGACTCCTGTACTAGACGTTAAAAAACTAAGAATGGATTTTGGCGGACTTCGAGCTGTTAATGATGTAGATTTGCACATAAATGAAAAAGAAATAATTGCTCTTATTGGTCCTAATGGGGCTGGTAAAACAACATTTTTTAACTGTATTACTGGTGTGAATAAACCTACTGCCGGAGATGTTATAATATGTCCTCCAGGGGCAACTCATACCAAACGTATAAACGGATTAAAACCTAATGTTATAACAGAGAAGGGACTTGCAAGAACCTTTCAAAATATACGCCTTTTTCAAAACATGACAGTTTTAGAGAATGTTATGATTGGGCGTCATACAAGAATGCATGCAGGAATTGCCGGTGCAATCTTGCGTAATAAAAAGACTCGAGAAGAAGAGCAAAAAGTAATTGATGACAGTTATGAAATTCTTAAAAAACTCAATCTTGAGCAATTTGTAAATGAGCTTGCAAAGAATCTTCCATATGGAGCACAGAGGCGTCTTGAAATAGCCCGTGCTATGGCTACAGATCCTTTTCTTCTTTTGCTGGATGAACCGGCTGCCGGAATGAATCCTCAAGAGACACATGAGCTTGTTGATACCATTAATAAAATACGAGATAACGAAAATATTACGATTTTATTGATAGAACATGATATGGGGCTTGTTATGACTCTTTCAGAGCGAATTTATGTTGTAGATTATGGTAAGTTAATTGCTTCTGGTGCTCCTGATGATATAAAGAAGGATCCTGAAGTTATAAAGGCTTATCTAGGGGAGGATACCAATGCTTAAAATTGAAAACCTTGAAACATTTTATGGTAATATTCAGGCTCTGAAAGGTATTGATCTCCACATAGAAGATGGCGAAATTGTTACACTCATTGGAGCTAATGGTGCTGGAAAAACAACTACGCTTATGTCTATAAGTGGCGTTGTTCCTCCAAGAAATGGAAAAATAATTCTTAACGGAAAAGATATTACTGGCACTGCTGCTGATGACATAGTGTCTATGGGGCTTATTCAGGTTCCTGAAGGCCGTAGAATCTTTTCTGAGCTCTCGGTTGCTGAAAATCTTGATATGGGCGCCTTTCTAAGAAATGACGCGGCAGAAATTAAGCGTGACATGGAATATGTTTATCAGCTGTTTCCTATTCTTGCTGAGAGACGTCACCAACATGGCGGTACTTTATCTGGTGGAGAACAGCAGATGCTTGCAATTAGCAGAGCTTTAATGGCAAAACCAAAGATCTTACTTCTTGATGAGCCATCTCTTGGTCTTGCGCCAATTATTGTTCAGCAAATTTTTGATATTATTAAGAAAATTAATCAGGAACAAGGTACGACAGTATTTTTGGTTGAACAAAATGCTAATCAGGCGCTTAAAATTGCTCATAAAGGTTATGTTATGGAAACCGGTAGAATTACAATGAGCGATACTGCTTCTAATCTTTTAGCTGATGATGAAGTGAAAAAAGCATATCTTGGAATATAAATAATTATTTTATATTAAGGCTATCTCAATTAGAGGTAGCCTTAATTATATTGTACCCCATCGATGCTGATATTTTATTGGCTGTTTCTATAACAATTTTGGATATTTCTTCAATTCGTTCTTTTGGAAATGTTATTATAGTTGATGTAATTCCCACCGCGCATATTAATTTACCTTTTTCGTTTCTTACAGGAGCGGCACAGCATCTTATATCATCGGCGAATTCTATTTCATCCATTGAATAACCTGTCTTTCTTATTTTTTCAATTTCTTCTTTTAGTTTTTCAGGTTCTGTTATTGTTTTTGATGTTCTGCCTAAAAGTTTATTTTGTTCGATGTATTCTGATAGTGTGAAGTCTTCAGAAAAAGCGAGCATACATTTGCCGTGAGAAGTACAGTAAAGCGGAAAAAGACTGCCAATAGGAGATGAAAACCTGATAGGGTGGGTTGTCAGCTCTACATCCAGAATCATTGACTGCATTCCAACCGGAATTGCTATATGAGCTGTTTCTCCTGTGTCTTCCATTAATTTACGAAGGTATGGTTTAGCAACAACCTTTAAATCTCTTTGTGAAAGAGTATGCAGGCCGTAATGAATGAGCATACTTCCAAGAAAATATAGATCATTTCTTTTTTCAAGAATCAATTCTTTTTCTAAAGTGTATAAAATTTTAAAAACTGTAGATTTAGGTTCATCAGTTTTTTTTACAATATCACTGAGAGTCAGACCGTCTTCATTTTCAGAGACGCATTTTATTACTTTAAAAGTTTTTTCAAGTACAGGAATTGTGTATGATGATGGCATGCATCTCTCCAATATTCAATATATTTAATCTGGTTTGGCATAAAGGAGCCAAACCAGATAATATTATCTGGCTAACCAGCCGCCGTCAACTGCAAGCGTATAACCGTTAACATAATCTGCCGCGGAAGAAGCCAGAAAAACCGCGGGGCCGGCAACATCTTCCGGTATTCCCCATCTATCAGCAGGAATACGTCCAAGAATTTCAGCAGAACGTTTTGGATCATTTCTCAATGCTTCTGTATTATTAGTATCCATATAGCCGGGCGCAATAGCGTTAACATTGATATTGTCCTTAGCCCATTCGCAGGCAAGTAGTCTGGTGAGTCCCATAATTCCGCTTTTGCTTGATGTATAAGACGGAACCCTGATTCCTCCCTGAAAGGATAGCATTGATGCTATGTTAATTATCTTTCCACCATCACCCTGTTTCATAAACTGTTTTGCTGCGGCCTGAGAAAGAAAGAAAACTGTTTTTAGATTTGTGTTTAGAACATCATCCCAGTCTTTTTCAGTGAAATTAATAGAATCCTCACGTCTTATAATTCCGGCATTATTCACAAGAATATCAACTCTGCCGAATTTTTTTATGGTTTCATCAATTATTCTCTGAACAGGTTCTATAGATACTAAATCAGCCTTTATTCCAAGATATTCTCCACCGTCAGCTGTTATCATTTTTTCAGTATCACCGGGAGTATTTCTATAAACACCTGCAACCTTTGCTCCTGCTTCTGCCAGTCCCAGGCAAATCCCCTGCCCAAGACCGGTATTTGAACCTGTAACAATCGCTACTTTTCCACTTAGATTAAAGCTGTCTAAAATCATTACTTTATATCCTTCATTGCAACATGATCCATATCTGTGAAAGTTTTGTTTTCTCCAACCATTCCCCATATAAATGTATAGTTCTTTGTTCCCACACCAGAGTGAATAGACCAGCTTGGAGAAATAACAGCTTCTTCATTTCTCATTACGATATGTCTTGTTTCATCCGGTTTTCCCATTAGATGAAAAACTACGGTATCAGGATCCATATCAAAATAAAAATATACTTCCATCCTTCTTTCATGGGTATGAACAGGCATTGTATTCCATACACAATTAGGTTCCAGAATTGTCATTCCCATACAAAGCTGGCAAGTCTCCAAAACGGCAGGATGAAGGTATTGATTAATTGTCCTCTCATTAGATTCTTCAATGCTTCCAAGATGAACCTTATTTGCCTTTTCAAGCGGTATCCATTTTGAATGATATTCTTTATGAGCAGGCCCAGACAAAAAGTAGAATTTTGCCGGTTTTGATGGATCTGAACTTGAAAAACTTACATCTTTTGTCCCTTTTCCAATATAAAAGCCGTCGCTGTTATTCATGTCAAAGCTTTCTCCGTCCAGAGTGATTTTTCCAGACCCTCCAATATTTATTACACCGCCTTCCCTGTTTTCAAAGAAGTACTCGCTTGCAAGTTCTTTACCGCCTTCTACTTTAAGTTCTTTATCTACAGGGCAGATACCAGCTGTAATAATTCTATCAACATGACTGTATGTCATATTGATCTGATCTTTAACAAAAAGGTTCTGTATAAGGAATTCCTTTCTGAGCGTTTCAGTGTCCATTGTTTTTCCGTGTTCCGGGTGAACGGGATATCTTATATCCATTTTTTTCTCCTTCTGATATTACATAAAAAGTGATGGCAGCCATAATGTAAGCTGCGGAATATATGTTATGGCGATTAATGTCACCAAATTGGCTGTAAGAAACGGTAGGGCTGATTTAAAGATTGTTCCAATTTCAAGCCCTGATAAAGATGACGCAACATTTAAACACATTCCAACTGGCGGGGTAACAAGCCCTACTGCTAAGCCTGAGACCAGAATTACTCCAAACTGTACTCCGTCTACACCAAGTAGTTGTGCTATAGGTAAGAAAATAGGTGTAAGTAGCAGAATTGCCGGACTAACATCCAGAAATGTTCCTGCCAGCAGAATAATAATATCAATTATTAATAGTATAATAAACGGAGGCAGGCTTAATCCAGATACAAAGCACGATAATGCTTCCGGAACCCTTTCTATTGCAAGAATCCACAAATAAAGTTTTGACATTGCTATAATTATCATTACCTTTGCAGATGTTATTGCTGCATCTTTGAAGTGCTTTGGTATGTCTTTAAGTTTAAGTGTCTTAAAAACGAACATGCCTATAATAAAGGCATAAAGAACTCCAATTCCTGCTGATTCTGTAGCTGTTGCTATTCCCAGAACTACAGAACCTATTACAAAAAGCGGCATAATTATTGCAAGTATTGCCCGCTGTATTGTTATAAGTTTCTCTTTTTTATCAAGAGTTCTTTCTTCTCTTGGATGCTTTTGCTTATAACTGATAAAAAATGTTACAAACAGCATTATTATTCCAATTAAAAATCCGGGGATTGCGCTTCCTAAAAATAATTTGCCAACAGATTCTTCGGCCGCCATTGCGTATATTATCATTGGAACACTAGGCGGAATTATCATCCCCATTGTTGATGAAGCTACGGTTATACCGCTGGCGTATTCAAGGCTGTAACCCTTTTTGTTCATTTCCGGAATCATGATAGCACCTACAGATGCTGTATCTGAAACTGAAGAACCAGATATTCCCCCAAATATCATACTCGCAAAGACATTTACCATTCCAAGGCCGCCTCTCAGGCGTCCTATGATGAGCATGCAAAAATCAATCAGCCTTGTAGTTATCCCGCTGGCGTTCATTAAAGAACCCATAAGACAGAAGAGCGGCAGGGCTATCATTGAATAAGACTGCATTCCTGCAAAAAACCTCTGCGGCAGAACCGATATTAACTCAGGTCTTTCTATTAGAAAGTATAGAAATCCTGAAACACCAAGGGAGTAGGCTATTGGAACTCCAAGTACTAAAAGTATAACAAGGCTTATAAGGAGGATTGCCATTTTGTTTCCTCCCCGCCAGTTTTATCAAATAATTTTATCAAATTAAAAAAACAATAGATGATTGATAGCACACATCCAATAGGAACGCTTAGCTGAACACATTTCATTGGTATTCTAAGAACAGGAGAAGGTGAGTCTCCTACTTTGGATATCCATGAATAACTCAGGTACATAAAGACTATATTGATAAGAATTACACAAAGGATTCCAAACAGTTTTGTTATGATTTTCAGAACAGGGTTATCCTTTTCTGTGAGGAGTCCTATTCGGATATGTTCATTTTTTCCTATTGAAATTGCTGCTCCAATTACTGTTGTATAGACAAAAAGATATTCCATTAGTTCATTTCCTCCGGTAATACCGGAATTAAAGATATATCTTAAAATTACCAGCAGTATTGTCAGTACAACAATTATAAAAAAGATTATAGTTAAAACAGACTCCAGCAGCTTGGTAATAAAGCTTTCGATGTTTTTCATGATTATGGTTGCTCCAGAAAAACGCCGGAGAAGTCTCCGGCGCTATAGTTTTATTCTGCAGCCTCAAGAACCGCATTTATTTCGTCCCATGTGAAGTAACCGTCATCCACATAACCCTGCCATACAGGTTTAGCAGCTTCTACAAATTCTGCGTGAGCTTCAGGAGTTAATTCATTAACTTCAAGATTTTCTTTTAATGTCAGGAAGTACTCTTTTTCACTTCCTAACCATTTTTCATTTGAATATTTCATTGTGGATTCTGCTACAGAATCAAAAATTGCTTTAAGATCTTCTGGAAGAGAATTATACCAGTCTGGGTTAACATAAAATGGATCCGGATGTATCTGCCAGTTTACTACTGAAAGATATTTCTGTGGTTCATAGAATTTCATATCTACAGTATTTGAAAATGGATTTTCCTGACCATCTACAACACCTGTTTTAAGAGCCATATAGGTTTCTGTGTAAGCAACCTGCTGGGGGTTGGCTCCAAGAGTTTTGAATGTCTTTATTGTCATATCAATTGGTGGGGTTCTCATTTTAAGTCCCTTGATATCTTCAACACTTGTAATAGGTTTGATATTGTTTGTTATATTTCTAAAACCTCCAGCAACACCTGTCGCGGGAATGTATAAGCCGTTTTCAAACGCTCCCTTGTTAATTTCCTGGCCAATTGGGCCAAACATAACTTTCTGAACCTGATCTGTATTAGTAAACATAAAAGGCAGGGTGTAAATAAGGAACTTTTTATTTGCTCTTTCAAAAAGTCCGCCTCTGCATCCCTGTACAGATCCAAGTTTTACCATATCCAGAAGTTCTGCTTCTGTTCCAAGAACGCCGTTGTAATAAAGTTCAACTTTAATCCTACCGTTGCTTGCTTTTTCAAGCTGCTCCTTAAAGAAGTCCATTGACTGGCTTCTGGGGTGAGCCGGCGATTGCGTGTGGGCATACTTGAACACATATGTCTTTGCCTGGTCTGTTTTCTGACTTGCGTCATCTCCTGCTTCCTGTTGTCCGGAAGCAAAGGCAAAGCTGCCTAATACTGCCAAAGATAACAGAAATGTTAATACTCTCTTCATTTTTAATCTCCTCCGAGGTTTCTATATAGAAACCGTGTTTCTTAATAAAAACATGGTAACATGAGGTTAAAGAGCTGTCAAATTTTTATTTGCAGGGTTTGTTTATTTAGTTTTTGTTTTCGAAAAAAAAATTATGAAAGATTTTGATTTATAATTTTTAACGTCTTAAGTTTTTTCAAAGATTTACCCGGGTGTTTTTGTATTCCAGAAACGTTTTAATAAATAAAGCTGAGATTACAAGCGCTCCTCCAAGTATCGAATAGATTCCCGGCATTTCTTTTATTAATAGGGCAGTCCATATTGTTGCTAAAATTGGTTCAAGCAGTTTAAATAACGATGCTTCCATTGTTCCAAGATCTTTTTGTCCTTTTGTATATAAAAAGAATGGCAGAGCCATTTGAAAGACACCCAAAATAACAAAAAATATTAAATCATGAATAGTGATTGAGCCTGCTGTAAAAAGAAAAGGTGAAGTTATTATTATAGCAAAAAGATTACCCCAGATTAGTGGTTGAAGTTCTTCTCCTGGTCGGCTTCTTTTTATAATAACTGCAAGCATTGCAAATATTAGGCCTGCTCCTAAGGCAAAAAGGTCCCCTACAGAGCCTTTTGCTGAAAGCCCATTGTAAAAACAGAGAACAATTCCGCAGATTATTAAAAGAAGGATAATCCAGTCTCTTTTATGAGGTTTTTCATTTAGAAAAATATATCCGAGAATTGCTATAAAAAATGGAGAGGTGTTACTTAGAACTGTAGCATTTGCAGATGTTGTATAATTTAGTGATGTATAAAAACAGATTGAAGACGCCGCGTAAACAACTCCTCCAAGAATCAGGCTTGGTTTTATTATAAAAAGTGGACCGTCTTTCTTTATTAGTTTGACTACAGCAAAACTTATTAAACCTGTAAGACATCTGAAAAAAATCAGAGTAGTTGGAGAGCCAGATGTTATTTTACTTATTGGAGCTCCTATACTGAAAAGCATTGTTGCCGCAATAACTGTAAGAATTGGTTTTAGTTTACTTTCTGATTTTATATTCATATTGATAAACTTATGCATATATATGTTGTAAGATCAATAGCTTATGTTTTTTGTGCCTGACATGTAAAAAAATAGAGAGTCATAAAAGACTCTCTTCTTCTTAAAGCCCTAACTCTTTTTTGCGTTCTAAATATTCAGGAATTGTATTCATTGGAGGGCGTTCAAATTCAACTATTTTATAGTCGACTGCTTCAAAGTCTCTGTCCTGAGCGACAAATTGTTTTAAAACATTTTGCATTTTAGGCATTTCGCTGATCATTTCCATCATTTCAAGGCGTTTTAAAAATGCCTGCAAAATTCCAAAGGCCATTTTCCCAAGATCCCTTGTCGGCTGATTACGGTGTACTCGCTGATCTAAATCTGTTTGAGCAAAGGCACTTAATCCCCATTTGGCGTAAACATCTATAAGATGTGAGGTTTCTACACCATAACCTATTGGGAATGGTATTGCCTCAAGAACTTCACGCCTAACAGCATACTCACCTGAAAGAGGCTGGATTATTCCGGCAAGATCCGGGAAAAACAGTGAGAACAATGGTCTTACCAAAATCTCTGTAACTCGTCCGCCGCCTGAACTTCTTACTCCTTCAGAGAAGGCTAAAGGTCTATCATAAAAGGCTTTAACATATTTTGTCTCATCGTTATAAATTAATGGAGCAACAAGGCCATAAACAAATCTTGGGTGAATATTTTTTATATCAGCATCAATATAAACTATTATATCTCCTTTAAGCTGATAAATTGCCTTCCACAAGTTTTCACCCTTTCCTTTTCTCGGTTCCAAGCTTGGAAGGATATCAGAGGCCAGATAAACATCTGCGCCAAAAGAAGCAGCTACTTCTCGTGTTTTATCTTCAGAGCCTGAATCTATAATAGCAAACTCATCAATTAGTTTATGTCTGGACATAAGTTCTGAACGGAAAATAACAACCTCTTTTCCAATTGTTTTTTCTTCATTCAATGTTGGAATACAGAGCGAAATTTTGAGTCCCTTTTTTTCTTTCTCTGCAATGAGAGCATCCAGATCTTCAAAATCAGAATGATGATAAGTTTTATTTTTTATCCAATCGTTAAGCTTCAATTAAATCCCCCCTGTCTATAACCTCAATAAGAGCAATGAGTTGTGCTATTCCTGAGAAAATAGGATCTATATGAATCTTTTCATCAAGTTGATCTATGTTTTCTACAGTTGTAAGCCCAATTGTGAGAGCCGGAATATTTTTTGCAATAAATGCCGCAAGTTCAGATGTACTTGGCGATATTCTCGGTTTTATATCCATTTTTGACAGGATTTGTCTTGACGCGGATGACAGCGGATGAGAAAAGTCTATTCCACCCGGATGACGTCTTGCCAGCACGTTTAGAGTGATATCTTCGCCTGTAAAACTTGATACCTCAGAAGTTATATCTGTTATCTGTTTAAACACGTTTGATACCATTTCTCCAGATTCACTTCTTATTTCAAAGCGTAATACAGCTTCAGATGCCAGAGCGTTAAAAGATTTTCCACCTTCAATGGAGCCGAATGCAATGTTACATCTTGGCCTTTTGGGTAACGGTATTTCAAGAATTCTGTTCATTACCTCGTTAATTGTTATTATAGAACCAACTGCGCCAAATCTTGTCCAGTCATATTCGGCTGGAACCTCACACCTCAATTCACATCTAATCATTCCTATCGATGAATAACTTAATCTTCCTAGCTTCACCCCTTCAACACATAGTCCTGCTGATATAGGCAGTTTTGCTTTTTCCAGAAAAAATCTTAATCCGGCTATATCTCCTCGGCCAAGACTTTGTGATGAACCCATAAGTATAATGTTTGATTTTGGTTTTATTCCCAGATGTTCAAGAATATTGGGAAGGCTTGCTACTGTTGCAACACCCAGTGCGTTATCTCCAATGCCGGGGCCGCTTAAGTATTGTGGCTGAACAGCTATTGTATGATCGATTTTTTCATCAAACACACAATCTGTGTGAGCCACAATCATTATATTTTTATCACCTCTTTCTCCCGGAATAATTCCAAGAGCATTGCCCTTTTCATCTGTAGAGCAGTTTATTAAACTGTTTTCTGAAAAACGTTCTAAAAGAAAGTTAACCCTGTTTTTTTCTCCAAATGTCGGAGAAGGAATTTCTCCAATCATTACGATATTGGCAAGAATAAGCTCTCGCAGCTCATGTATTTTTGACTCATAAGTGTCAAGTTTTTTTAAAATATCATCTATATTGGGCATTTGTCACCTCTTCTTAATTTTACGGAAGAACTGTATATTTTTCAACAACAATAATTATATGCAATTTTTTTTAGTAGATATTTAATATATTATTTGCTATTCTAAAAAAAATGCGATTAAAATATTGTTTGTTATTAATTATAACTATTCTCTGTGTTTATAGTTGTGAATATCTTATTGAAGTTCCGTATTTACAGCTTATGGCAGATTCAACTTATACCTCAGGTGATGTTACTATAAGTTATAGTTATAAATGCGAAGGTGACTCTCAGATGTGTGAGTACACATTGTATGATAAAACACTACCCACAGATCCTGTCGCTTCAGAGAGCAGGGTGATGTCAGAGTCCGGCTCAATATCTTTTTCGGATCTTTCTGAAGGTGATTATTATTTAAGATTTTCTATATATTCATATAATAATGAAACTTATTCACTTTTGAATTTTCTTACACAGACAGCTGAATTTACGGTAGATTTTCCATGAATTGGAGTAATATATGAATATGTGTAAACTCACTTTAGTTGCTTTATTTTTATGCACATTTATTCTCTCTTGTTCTCAAGGAATTTTTAATTTTAATGAAGATACAGGAAATATAAAGATTGAATTTACAGTTGATTCTGATGTTACAGATTATCCATCAAGAATAACCTGTGATTTTTCAAATAATAGTTCTGGCGCTCAAATATCAGAATCTATGAGTATAACAGAATATGACGGTGTCTATAGAGCTGATAAAACTATTTATAGGGTAGATTCCGGGAGTTGGGATTTTACAGCATCACTTGTAAACTCTTCTAACGATACTATGGTTAGTTATTCAGGCAGTTTCTCTGTTCAAAATGATAATACTACGACTATGGAATTAACGTATAACAGTTCTGGTTATATTGAGTCTTCAATAAATGAAAATTCTGTGGGACTTATAACCTTAAACAATTTTGAAAGTATTATTACCGCATCTCATTATTCTGGAAATTCTTCTTCCAATGTTGTTTATTCTGTAATAACTGCCGCAACTGGAAGTGGTTTTTATTCTGGTATAGATACTATTAAAATAGAATATCCTGATTCAAGTAGTTTTGAATATTCTCCTGTCACATATAGAAGCAGTAATTTTTACATTGATATTCAATCTGAATTTCTCAGCCTGCGTAGGGAAGGGTATGATAATAATGGGAATTATCAGATTACAATTAAAGATTTAAATGGAGTAGAGTATTCAGGAGAAAGCTATTGTTATTATGGGTATACATCTTCTGGAGGTTTTGCGCTTTTGACCGGCTCTTATCAGGATGGAGATTCATATCTTTTATCTTCTGATTTTACCGCTAATGGCACTCCGTCTACAGGTTGTTATGTTGTTTATATTGTAAACTCAAACTCCTCAGAAACTGTTTATTCAGACAGCACAAATGGTGTCTTTAATGTTGTTTCACCGTCAGAAGATCAGATTGCTCTTTATACCACGGAAGAAGCTTATGATGCTGGTTCATGTCTTTTGGTTTTGGCAACTCTTGATGCTGTAATTACTGATAGTGCTCTTGAAGCAGCTTTTACCGCATCTACTTCTGTAAATATGTATCCTGACAGTTTTGTTAATTGGTTGATTATCAATTTTCCTGATG
>JAQQAK010000159.1 GCA_028527945.1 Spirochaetaceae bacterium | reverse complement strand
AATTCTGAGCATAACTGAGAAAATAGAAGATATGGCAAATCTTACGAATACTTTTTCATCATTTTTAACAGAAACATCAACAACAATAAAACATACAACTGAGAACATAGAATCAATAGAAAAAGATACAGATTCTGCTAACAAAAAAACCAAAGAACTTTACAGCTCGGCTCAAACAAGCGAAAACCTGGTATCAGAACTTGAGGAATCTATAGAATCTGTAGCAAGTGAATCTAACCGTATAAATGAGATGATTAATCTTATTATGAATATTGCCCAACAAACAAACCTTCTATCAATGAATGCAGCAATAGAGGCCGCTCACGCAGGAGAATCAGGAAAAGGCTTTGCTGTTGTCGCAGAAGAGATTAGAGTTCTTGCTGAAGCAAGTAATCAGAGTGCAAGAGATATTGAGAAAATTGTTAAAACAATACTAACAGAAATAAATACAAACGTTGAATCTATAAAAGCCGTAAAAGTTCAATTTGAATCAATGAACGAACTTTCTGAGACCGTTAGCAGTTTAAATAGCAGTATTCATGAAGAAATGAGAAAACAACGTGGAGAGAACAACAACATACTATCATCAATCAACGAATTGAAAACAAAAGGTGAATCTTTAATGAACAATGCAGAAAAGGCAGCTAAGAGTGGTTCTTATGTAAAAGAACAATTAGAATCTCTAAGCGCACTTGGAAAAGAAATATTTGATTCATCAAGTTCCAATATAACAGTGCTAAAAGAGCTTAATACTAAGGCACAAAAAATAAGTTCATACACACATAATGCTTCTGAGCTTTCAGGAAAAGTATTATCAAGTTCGGAATATTTTAAAATCACCACTGAATCATGATTTAATTCAAGGTTTATGGGCTTCTGTGAACTTCACAGAAGCTATGAACCATTTTGACATAAACTACCTCTACCCTTTCCAAAGGTTAACAATATCAAATATTCTGGAAGCATCAGAAGCAAAACTCATAAATGAAGATTCAATATCTCATCAAATAGTAATCCTTCCAACAGGAGGAGGTAAAAGTTTATGCTTTATGCTACCGGCATTATTATTAAAAGGCCCAACACTTGTCATTTTTCCATTATTATCTCTTATAAAAGATCAGCTTCGCAGATGTCAGTCAGCAGAAATTCCTGCAGCTGAATTAATTGGAGGCCAGAGTCAAAATAAAAGAAAAGAAATTTTTAGCAGCATAAAAAACGGTTCCATAAAAATGGTATTAACGAATCCAGAAACAGCACTATCAAATAAAGCTCTGCAAGAGATAAAAGAATGTAACTTCAATCATCTGGTATTCGACGAAGTACACACAGTATCAGAATGGGGAGAAAGCTTTAGGCCTGCATACCTTGAAAGCAAAAAACTTTATGAAGAAACAAATATTCCTATTGTAACAGCTTTTACAGCAACAGCTTCAGAAAATGTATTATCTAAAATTAAATCAATTCTTTTTCCAGATATTACACCACATATCGTTAACGCAAATCCAGATAGACCGAATATTTTTTACAGAGTCATCCCTTCTCTATGCAAAGAGCTTAGTCTTGAAATTTTCTTTTCAGATAAAGGAATAACTAAACTTCAGCTCCCTGCATTAGTCTTCTGTTCAAGCCGTAAAACAACAGAAAAAATAGCTTTAGAACTTAGATTAAGACTTAAAAACAATGAAATATTCTTTTACCATGCAGGACTTGAAAAGACTGAAAAAAATAAGATAGAAAAGTGGTTTTTCGAATCAGAAAATGGAATACTCTGTGCGACAACTGCTTACGGAATGGGAATAGATAAACCAAATATAAGGACAGTAATTCACTATAACCTGCCGTCTTCTATAGAAGCATATTTACAGGAAACAGGCCGAGCGGGACGAGACAGGAGTCCATCTGAAGCTATTTTACTATTATCACCTTCTGATAAAACTATACAAAAGATAAATGAGAATAAGCATAGCTTAAAAAGATATAAAGATCTTCTAAATGTCGTACTGCAAAATGATTCATGCAGACGTGAAGCTTTTTTAAAACTTCTTGGAAGTGAAATCGAATATTGTTCAGGCTGTGATGTATGCCAAAAAAAAGTTATTTCAACACCAGCTTTAGAGAAAGAAATTATACAAAAATTATTTCATAAAAAAAGATCTTTCACTATTGCCAGAGCAGCACAACTTTTTAGCACGTTATTTGAAATCTCAGAGAAAGACTGCACACAAATATTAGAAGAATTAATCATAGACAACAAGATAAAGTTAATAAAACACGGACCATGGAAAAATCTTCTAAGTATAGAAAAACAGGCCTTGCCAGAAAATAAATCTAAAATAGATCTATAGCCATATAATAATTTTCAATGTATTATCTTGCATATGCTTATCACGGTATTAGGTTCAGGCACCTCATATGGAGTTCCGACAATAAATTGTAATTGCCCGGTTTGCCTTTCAAATGATTCTCATGACAAAAGAACAAGAGCTTCTATATGGATTAAGACAAACAACACATCTGTCATAATTGACACTGCTACAGATTTTAGAACTCAGGCATTGAGAGAAAAAATCCCCAATATTGACGCACTGCTTGTAACACATTGTCACGCAGATCATATTCATGGGCTTGATGATATTCGCCCATATTCTTTTGAAAAACCTATTCCAGTTTATGGAAACAAATGGACAATAAAAGAAATTCATTCACGATTTTCATATATTTTTCAAGCCACTCAAAAAGGCGGAGGAAAACCTCAAATACAATTAAACACGATAAACAATGAAAATCAAAATTCCATTATAACAATAGGAGATTTAAACTTTATTCCAATACCGTTAAAACATGGAAAACTTGATGTCTTAGGCTATCGTGTTGGAAACTTTGCCTATCTTACAGACTGTAATAAAATTCCAGAAGAAAGTTATGAATTATTAAAAGGGATAAAATATTTAATCATTGATGCCTTAAGATACAGGCAACACCCTACTCACTTCAGTTTTGCAGAGGCGATGGAAGAATCAAAAAAAATAGGCGCCGAAAAAACATGGTTTACACACCTATGTCACGACGCCCTACATAAAAAACTAGAACAGGAACTGCCTTACGGCTTCTATCCTGCTTTTGATGGGTTAAAAATT
>JAQQAK010000158.1 GCA_028527945.1 Spirochaetaceae bacterium | reverse complement strand
ATACGCTAGCATAAAGTACTCCATTAGATACATATACAACAAGATAATTAACAATATTTTCATTGCATGTAATATTTATGCTGTAATCATCTCCGCTTTTAATTATAAGGCTTGAAGAGTCTTCTATCTCAACAGAGGTGAAATCGCTCAAGTCATAGCTTTTTTCTGTCAGCACACTGGAGTTTTGAAAAATACTGCATCCGTTAAGTGCTAAAAGAACACAAAAAGTTATTGGTATAAAAAGTAATCTATTCATGCTACTTAAACACACAAACAAGGCATAAGTGTTACCAAAAAAAATAAAATAACTTTTTTTAGAGCTACTATACTTATTAGAAAACAGATAGTAAAATATAATTATAAAATGGCTGAGCAACCTGTACTAAAAAGTAATATAATAAGACGTATTATCTCTGCTTCTGAGCAATGGCTGGGAAAGGACAGATCTTTTTCTTCTCCATTGATTGATTTTAAATCAGAAGAAATTACAGCTCAATTTTTTATTGTTGTAAACAGAGTAAGTTCTACTAATTTGCATATTCAGGAAATTATTGTTTCAACTGATGGCGTTAATCATGTTTTTAGAAATTGGACCTTTATAAAAGACGGAGAATGGCAGGTATTGAGTCTTGAGAAAGAGGGGCGTCATGTTGTTCTTGTCGATCTTAGTAATGAGATTGCGGAATTGAGCGCAAGTGTAGATACTGTCTATGAAAAACATGGAACTCTTAATCTATATTTTGAAGAAGAAAAATTGGCTATAGATTATAACGAGGCTTATAGTGGTTATGTAAAACCCAAGGGGCCTATTCTCAAGTTTTTCAGCGTTGTTTATAACGAGATTATTCTTCATCCATCAGTATTTGTCCCTGTCTCATCGCTTGCTATAATTATTCTTGCCGTACTTGTAAGCAGTTATTTTATTAAAGTAAATAAAATACAATCAGATCTTGGTAGTTCTATGGATGATTACCTTGTTCAACTACAGAGCCATGTTAAGGATTTAGACAGCTTTAAGGTTGAGGCTGAAGGCGATCTTGATGTCTTGAAAAAGAATCTTGAAAAATCTCAATCGGATTTTGAGTTTAATCGCCGCAATGCTTATGTTAATGTCACAAGATTAGGTGAAGAGCTTACAAGACACCTTCCCGCGCGAAAAGAGGCTTATAAACTAATTGCTTCAAATATAAAAGAAGCTGTTTCGTATGGTGAAATAATTTATGAAATGTCTAATCTTCCGTCAGAAGAATATCAGGCCAGAATATTCTTGGCGACAGACGAACAACGAGTAATTCCTTTAAGCCGCTGGATTCCAGTTTTTGATGATATGGCATATCCTGTTGAAATAGAAGGTCGTCCAAATGACGGCCGTGGATTTAGAATAACTTCAGGTTTTTCGGATTCACGTGAAGATCCATTTGTTCCAGGCCGGGTTGTTCCTCATTACGCGGTTGATATTATTAATGTAGGAAATATAGATTATATCTCGTATGCCGGGCGAATTGTTCGAGAAGGAATGCCTTCCGGTGATGTTGTCTGCACTTATGATGGTGTCGTTATGGATGTTCAGAATGAAGGTCATTATGGAAATACTATAGAGATAAAACATGCTCTAACTGAACAAGTCAAAAAAGTATATCCAAATGCAACTTACTGGACCAGTTTTTATGCTCATTTAAAAGAGCCTCCATTAAAGAAGGCCGATGAATGGGTAAATAAAGCTGAGAAAATTGGTTTTATCGGTAATACAGGACGGTCTACTGGCCCGCATCTTCATTTTGAAGTTCGAGTCTATAATCCAAAAGGACATTACTGGACTGTAGATGGTGAACGTTTTGATAAAGTAAATCCTTTCCCATTTGATAAGAAAAAAGTCGAATCTTCTACCAAGGTGGAAAAATGACAACTGAGCTTGACTTGGAAATTGCTGAACTAACAGAACAAGGTTTCTGCTGTAGTCAAATTATGATTATTAAAGCCCTACAGCTTAAAGGTGAAGATAACCCCTCTCTTATTAAAGCTGCTGGAGGATTATGCGGAGGTTTACGGAGCGGTCTTGTTTGTGGGGCTCTTTCAGGAGCAGACTGCCTTATCAGTCTACTTTCTGAAGCTGAGAACAGAGACGATCTAATGGTAAGGTTAAATAACTGGTTTCTGGATACTTTTGGTGCGTATGATTGTAACAAGCTTACGGATATGAAAAATCCTGAAAAAAAGGCTGAAGTTTGCCCTGTTATAAAAAGGGAAACTTATAAAAAAGCTGTAGAATTATTAGAATTGTAAAAATGCAGACGTTATCTAAGGATGAATGTTTAAAACTTCTTCAAAAAAATAATACCCCTCCGGCTGTAGTCGCTCATTGTATAAAAACAGCAGAGCTGGCCGCTTATATAGGGCAGACGGTTAATGACTCAGGAGAGAATCTTTCTATTCCTCTAATTGAGACAGCTGCGCTTCTTCATGATATAGCAAAGACTTCTCCTAATCACGCGAAGGCTGGAGCTGACATTTTAAGAGAGCAAGGTCTTAATCTTGCAGCAGAAATTGTTGAGCTTCACATGGACTATCAGGCTGATGAAGCAGAGCCTTTAACTGAAATTGATATAGTTTATCTTTCAGATAAACTTCTTACAGGTACTGAATTGAGGAGTCTTGAAGACCGGCGGATGGAGTCTTTGACTAAAAAAGGGAAGACTTCAGAAATTAGAAAAGCAATAAACAGGCGATTTGATTCTGCTGAAAAAATTTTAAACAGAGTAAAGAATATCTCTGGAGTTGATATCATAAAAACATTTTCTTAATTCATTTTCTTTTGAAGCAGATTTAAAAAAAAGTTACTTCTTCAATATTGTTACTGTTTCAAGATGATAAGTCTGTGGAAACATATCAAAAGGTTTTAATTCTTCGATAGAGTACCCTGCCGCGGTGAAAGTCTTTAGATCCCGAGCTAATGCAGGCGGGGCACACGAAACATAAATTATATAGGGTGCTCCAAGTTTTGCTATTTTTTCAGCCTGTTTTTTTAAGCCTTTTCGCGGCGGATCTAAAAGAAGTAAATCTGCTTTTGCTGCTATTGGAGCAATGCGTTTCCAGTTACGGTTAATATCCGTTGTTCTGAAATTAATTTTGCATAATTGGTTTAGTTTTTCTGCTTTCGCGTTTCCACGGTCTATTGCTGTTTTTGAGTAATCCCATCCGATTATTGATGAAGCAGCTTTTGCAAAATCAAGACTCAGATTTCCATCTCCGCAGTAAAGATCTGCTATTTTGAAGCCTTTTGGGAGATTTTCACATTTATCTTTTATGTATGACTTCATCAGATTGTTTACTTCAGTATTAACCTGAAAAAAGTCTGCACCCTGATCTCGTTCTGAAAAACGGTAAAAAGGTTTTACACTGCCTTCATCATCAAGAAAAAGATCAAATCCTTTAATTCCGTCAGTGCTTACATCGACTGTTTTAAATGCCTCATTTATTTTTGGGTTAAGAAGCATACAATTATCTATTTCTACAATATTATTGCTTTTTTCGCTGTAAAATCCTTTTTTTATCTTTCCAGAAACAGACTCTTTTTCAATTTTAAATCTTGCAGTTCTTCTATACTCAAAAACTTTGGGTGATGGAGTAGGCTCTTTTATTGTCTTGTCAGAAATTGAAAGTCCAGCCTTGTTTAATGCAGAGGCAAGTTCTGTTACCTTACTTGTAAGCTGGTAGTCATATTTTACATGCTGCCACTGACATCCTCCGCATTCATGGGCGTATTTGCATGGTTGAACACAACGTTCCGGGGATTCTTCTATAATTTGTATTATTTCAGCTTCTTTATAGCGTTTTTCACTTTTTGTTACTTGAATCTCAACAAGATCCCCCGGAACCCCGTCTTTAATAAAATAAACAATTCCTTCATGTCTGCCTACGGCTTTTCCACCGTAAGCCAGAGAATCTACTCTGATTGTAAGTTTACCCATGGCCAGACTATAACTTTTTAATCAGTATTTATCAATTTGCTTCTGCAACTAAAAGATGATTTTTAACTGCGTTGGTATAAAATTATAGAGATAAAAATTTTGGCAATTATTTGCCTGGAGGGTTTAGTACCCCGTAGTTTACTGTGTAATCTTATAGAGAACAAAAAGTTTTTATACAGATGTGTAGAAAGCGGCGACCGTCCAAACCCATTCCTTTCAGTGAGGTTGTTGATTCTATGCTTTCAAATAAAATAGCAAGGTTGAATATTGTTGAAGAATCCTATTTTTGGGCTTAGAATAATACCTTGCAAGCTTGCATAGGGGGATGATTATGAAGCATAAATTTATTGGAGCAATTGATCAGGGCACAACAAGTACCAGATTTATTTTGTTCAATTTTGATGGTGAGGCCGTCTTTTCAAGACAGATTGAACATCGACAAATATTTCCAAAACCAGGCTGGGTAGAACATGATCCTTTTGAAATATGGGAAAACACAAGAAAAGCTGTTATGACAGTTCTGGCTGAAGATAATGTAAGGCCGTCTGAGATTGCTGCTATTGGAATAACAAATCAGCGAGAAACAGCACTTGTTTGGGATAAGACTACAGGCAAGCCTTTACATAACGCAATTGTATGGCAGGATACACGAACTGCTGATTTTATAGCAGAGCTTTCTAAAGATGGTGGAGTAGATAGACTTCGTGATAAAACGGGCCTTACTCTTGCAACCTATTTTGCCGGCTCCAAGATGCGTTGGCTGTTAAAGAATTCTCCGGAAGTTAAGAAGGCTGTAACAGAAGGGCGGGCCATGTTTGGGACAATAGATTCCTGGCTTGTCTGGAAACTTACAGGGGGGCGTGACGGAGGCTCTTTTGTTACTGACGTTACTAATGCTAGCCGTACACTTCTTATGGACATAAATACTTTAAAATGGGATGAGGAGCTTCTTAAAATATTTGAAATACCTGAAGAAGTCCTTCCTGAGATTGTTCCATCGGTTCCTTCAAAACCATATGGATATACAAGGGCAGATGGCGCGTTTGGTACTGAAATACCTGTTTGTGGAATTTTGGGAGATCAGCAGTCTGCAATGTTTGGTCAGGCATGTTTTGAGCCGGGGACAAGTAAGAATACCTATGGAACAGGTTGTTTTATGCTTGCGAATACAGGAGAAACACCTGTAAAATCAAGGCATGGACTTCTGACAACAGTCCTTTATAAAATTGGTGAACAGAAGCCTTGTTATGCTCTTGAAGGTTCAATTGCTGTTGCAGGCTCTCTTGTTCAGTGGGTTAGAGATAATCTTGGTTTAATAAAGACTTCTTCTGATATTGAAAAACTTGCACTGGAGGTAAAAGACTCTGGAGGTGTATATTTTGTTCCGGCTTTTGCTGGTCTTTTTGCCCCAAGATGGCGGCCTGATGCAAGAGGAGTTATAACAGGCTTGACAGGATTTGCCAATTCATCTCATATTGCAAGAGCAGTACTTGAATCAACAGCTTTTCAGACGAAAGAAATTTTCGATGTTATGCAGAAAGATGCTGATATTGAAATCTCCGCGTTAAAGGTTGATGGCGGAATGACAGCAAATAATCTTTTAATGCAGTTTCAGGCAGATTTGCTTGATGTTCCAGTTGTTCGTCCGGTTGTAACAGAAACGACAGCCTTAGGCGCTGCGTACGCGGCAGGGCTTTCTTCCGGTTTTTGGGATAGTCTTGACCAACTGAAAGAACATTGGAATGAGGATTTACGGTGGGTTCCTGTGATGGAGCAGTCTGATAGAGATGCTAAAACAAAACAATGGAACAAGGCTGTAGAAAGAACTTATAATTGGGTGGAATAAAATAGGTGTCAATTTTACCTTTTTTTGCAAGATTTTCATTCGGCTATTATCTGAATATCGTTCTTTATATTATGGTAATAGCCATTACAATAAGAATCCTTCTTGATAACAGAAGTCCTAGCTGGTCTTTATCAATGCTTCTTATTATCTACTTCTTACCCATTTTAGGGATCCCGTTTTATTTTCTGAATGGTGTAAACTGGAAAAAGCATAAAATTGTAAAACATATTCCTGAACGAATCTTTAAAGAAAACCTAGGTGATTTAATACAACGTCAACAAGCCTTTATGCATGATATTCCATCAGAGTATGAGAATGATGCAGTAAAAAGTGTTCGTATGCTTTTAAAAAGCAGCGGCGCAATAATGACATTAAATAATAATATGTCAATTTTTACAGAAGGCGGAGAGCTTTTTGACACTCTTTTGGCAGATATAGAAAAGGCTGAGAACTCTATTCATATGGAATACTTTATCTGGCGTTCAGATGAGTTAGGAGAAAAGGTCGCGGAAACTCTTTTGAGAAAGGCTGCTGAAGGGGTAGAAATCAGAATAATCTTTGATGGTGTTGGTTGTTTTCGTGCCATGAGCAGAAAATATAAACGAAGTCTTAAAAAAGCCGGAATACAAGTTCGTTATTTTCTTGATCCACTGAATCTCTTTAGCGGCTGGCTTCTCAATTATTGTAACCATAGAAAAATTGTTGTTATAGATGGAAATGTTGCTTACACAGGCGGAATGAATATCGGAAAAGAGTACATAGACGGCGGAGAGCGTTTTGATTCCTGGCGTGATGTTCATATGAGACTTGAAGGTGAAGTTGTAGGTTTAATGCAGGCGGTTTTTTTGGCAGATTGGGAAAACAGCGGTGGAAGGCTTGAGAATGAACAGGATTATATAAATACAAATCCGGAAGATGTTGGTGACTTGTTAATGCAGATTGTGACAAGCGGACCAGATTCTGATTGGTATAGTCTTAAGAATCTTTATTTTAATATGATAGCAAACGCTAATGAAGAAGTTTTGATTGCAAGCCCGTATTTTGTTGTTGATGAATCTATTGAAGAAGCGCTTGTTTCTGCCGCCCTTGCAGGAATTAAGGTTAAAATAATTATGGCCGGAGCTCCGCCGGATAAATGGGTTCCCTTCTGGGTTGCTCATACATATTATGAAAGATTGATTGACGCAGGAGTTGAATTTTATCAGTATCAGGCCGGTTTTTTTCATGCTAAATACATTGTCGCGGATGGAAAAATTGTAACAATTGGTACATGTAATATGGATATGAGAAGCTTTCAACTTCACTATGAGATAAATACAGTTATGTATGATTCGGTATATGCTGATTTTATGCGTGATCATTTTGAAGCAAGCCTTGGTTTTAGTAAACGAGTAACCCTTGAAGAATGTAAAAATATGAAGTTTCTTAAAAAACTTAGAAATTCTATATTCAGAATTATTGCTCCATTGTTATAAACGTTAATTAATTTTTCTTTTCAATGTAAAAGCAATTTCTATGCTTTTACAGGTTTGCGGAAAGCTCTATAAAATAAGTTATTTATAATGATGACAAATCAATAATTAATGCTAAAATCTCTATCATGGCTAAAACTACTATTATTTATTCTAATTCTACAAATCCATGGTTTAATCTAACTGTTGAAAACTGGATTTTTAGCGACATGGATCCAGAGGGTTACGTTCTTTATTTATGGCGTAATTCTGATACTGTTGTAATTGGCCGGTATCAGAATCCCTGGATTGAATGTCGGCTCGACAAGATGAAAGAAGACGAAGTTAAGCTTGCACGTAGGCAAAGTGGAGGAGGGGCTGTTTATCATGATGTAAACAACCTTAATTTTACCTTTATGTGCGGAAAGGGGCTTTATGATAAAGAATTATTTTATAGAATCATAACTGATTCTCTCGCTTCTTTTGGAATAGAGGCCGAGGTTTCCGGCCGAAATGATATTCTTGTAGATGGTAAAAAAGTTTCTGGCAGTGCTTTTAAGCATAAAACTGACAGGTCGTTTCATCATGGGACTCTTCTTGTTAATACTGATATGAGCAGACTTGCTGATTATCTCAATCCTGATAAAAGAAAGCTTGAATCAAAGGGAATAAAGTCTGTACGATCAAGAGTCGCAAATCTTATAGAGTTTAATCCAGATATAACTGCTGAAAAACTTTCAGAGGCAATTCGTAATTCGTTTTTTGATAAACTCGGAGCTGGTTCAGAAGATTATTATGATGTAGATATGCTTGAAAATAATTTACTGTTTAATTCAAGTTATAAACTATTGAGCTCTGATAAATGGCTTTATGAAAAAAGCCCTGATTTTTCTCATTGTTTTGATTCAAGATTCAGTTGGGGGGGGATTGAAATAAATATTGAAGTTGAACGTGCCCGAATAAGTGATGTGAAAATATTTACAGACTCCCTGTATCCTGAAATGATTTCGCAAATTGAGCAGCAACTTCAAGATTGTAAATACTCATTTGACTCAATAGAGGATATTTTAACCCGCATAGCTTTAGAGCAGTACGAGTGGATCCCTTGTATCGATGATATTAAAGCGCTTTTCAAGTCTGAAATGTAATAAAAGTATTGCAACTATAGACCTGTTAAAGATTTGTTGCTAAAATATTCAGTCGTTTAAGTTTATTAGTAATTCGTTTAAAAATTTATTTTCAAATTTAAAGGAGGATTACATGAAAAAAATTATTTATATAGTTTTTGCTGCGGCTGTCGTATTGTATCTTTCGTCTATTACTGGATTTAAAAAATA
>JAQQAK010000157.1 GCA_028527945.1 Spirochaetaceae bacterium | reverse complement strand
ATGAAATGTACAGATAAAGATAATCATAATAATATAAATAGTAATTATGAATATTATCTAACATTTGTAAGACACAGTAATTTTATAAGTTTCAAACACCTTGCTATTTATTCACAATACGACAAAAAAAATATTTTATAAATGAAAAAAACTATTTAGATATAGTTTTTTTATTGAAGGAGAAATATTTGAAAAATGTTCTTATCGTGGATGATTCTCGAACTATCCGCGCAAGTGTGAAGCTGTTATTAGCACCTTTTAGTTACAATATTTTTGAAGCTGTTAATGGTTTGGATGCTCTTGATTTCCTTGAAGAACATAAAGTAAATCTTATTATCACAGATCTTATTATGCCAAAAATGAATGGATTTGATTTTTGCAAGAAGGTTAAAGGAAATAAAAAAACAAGATCTATTCCTGTCATTATTTTTAGTGACTTTACAGATAAAAAACGGATAGAAGAAGGATTCAGATTAGGTGTTTGGGCCTTTGTCCCAAAAAATCAACCAGATGAACTTTTTAAGATAATAACAAAATGGAATAAAACACATTATCTGGTTAATAAGTGGAAGGTGCTTGTAGTTGATAATTCAAGATCTGTCCTGAAAATGGTAGATGATGAATTAACAAATGACGGTTATCAGGTTAGAACTACATATGATATTGAGGCAGCATGGGAGATTTTAGATAGTGAGTGGAAACCTGATATTGTTGTAACTGAATTAAATATGTTCTTTGAAGATGGACGTGATCTTTTGAGAACGATGAAAAGTAATCATAATTTTTCATCTATTCCTGTTGTTGTTATGAATGATGACTCTGCTCGAGCTACAATAATGAAAACTGTACAAGCAGGAGCAATATCATATCTGACAAAACCATTTGGCTGTGGTCAGTTATCTCTTAATTTGGAGCTAATATTAAGCAACCAGTTTAGGCTGCTTGATGAGGCAAGAAAAAGGAGTGAGTCTGAAAGATTATTGTTACTAGATTCAATAAAAAGTCTGGCAAACGCGCTTGAAGCAAAAGATTTTTATACCAGAGGTCACTCTGAAGCAGTAGCGGCGTATGCGGTTAAGGTTGGTAAAAAAATGGGTTTTTCTGAAGGAAGATTAGAAAGACTCAAACTTGCTGGCTTACTTCATGACCTAGGAAAGATAGGTGTAAGAGACTGTGTTTTAGCAAAATCCGGGCCCTTAACAGAAGACGAATATGAACATATAAAAACACATGTTGAACAGCTTGAGATTATCCTTACCCCAATAGAGTCTGCAAAAGATATATTAATAGCCGCAAGAGCCCATCATGAACGATGGGATGGTTCAGGGTATCCCCGTGGACTGAAGGGTGATGAAATACCTTTAGAGGGTAGAATATTAATGATTGCAGATGTTTATGACGCTTTAACAAGCAGCAGACCATATAGAGACGCAATGACAAAAGATGAGGCCTTGGAGAAAATAAAGGAAGAAATCGGAACAGCTTTCTGCCCTTTGGTTGGCCCTATTTTTATTTCAGTTATGTCAAATGCAAAAGAACCAATGCTGGCTGGGAAAAATGTGAAATAGAAATTATTATGAAGGAGATAAAAACTTGAGTAAGGCAACTATACTTATTGTAGATGATAACCCAATAAATATTGAATTATTGCTCCTTGCGTTTAAAGACCAATATAATACAAAGACTGCGCAAAATGGTGAAGAATGTATTAATGTATGTATGGAAAATCCTGTTCCTGATTTAATTCTTCTTGACGTGATGATGCCGGTATTAAATGGATTTGAAACAATAAAAGTATTAAAGGCTGATAAAAAAACTGAAGGAATCCCTGTTATTCTTTTAACAGCATTATCTGATAAAACCGCGCTTGTTCAGGGGTTTAATTTAGGTGCTGTTGATTATCTTACAAAACCTGTGAATATTCCAGAACTAAATGTCAGAGTAAAAACTCAGCTGGAACTTAAAAACAGAAGTACCAAAATAGAACAACAAAAGCAAAGACTAAAATCACTGAATACAGCTTTAAATGAAACCTTCAAAGAGCAGAATATATATATAGAAAAAGCTAAATTACTACAAAGAAATATGATTCAGAACAAATTACCATTATTAGAGGAATTTGAGATTCAGGCTTTATATTTGCCATGTGAAAACATGGGTGGTGATTTCTTTCTAATAACCAAAGGTATCAAAGTAAAAAAGCTTGTAATAATTGTCGGAGATTGTACCGGGCATGGAATGCAGCCTTCTATAGAAGCATCTTTGCTTGCCAGTATCGTAAATAAGAGAATATCAAATTTGTTTGAAACAAATGACACCTCATCTTTTCTTACAAGTGTTAATCAAAGTTTTTGTAAAATGGCTGATGAAGACAAATTTCCTACACTCCTTGTTTGTACTATGGATCTTGTTACAAAGGAATTTAAATATTCAAACGCCAATGGAGTTCTACCAAGTGTTTTTAGAAATGGAGAAACTTTTTCTCTTCCTCAAGTAAGTGGAATGCATTTGGGATATTCAGAGGACACTACTTTTGAAGAACATATAATAAAAATGCATAATGGAGACCGCATCTTTTTATATTCAGACGCGGTTTTAGAATATCAACGCGATAAGTATAAAAATATAAAAAGAGAGAGGTTTGAGAAGATTTTGCAGTATCCTAAAAAATG
>JAQQAK010000156.1 GCA_028527945.1 Spirochaetaceae bacterium | reverse complement strand
GGGTTAAATAAACTGTAAAAAAATAGCTTCGCAACCTTTAGTTTTCTAAAGGTTGCGAATACTTATATCCTCTGCTTTTGGTAGAGGATTCTTTTTATCTTTTGAAATAAAATTAATTGATACTGGATTTTCAGGTAATAACAATATTCCATTATCACTGAATCTGCCCAATGCCTCTGTTTCTGCAGTAACATAGAAGGCTGGTTTATCAGTTGATAGAATGTATGAATTATCACCTACTTGTTTAATCTCTATTTCAGCTTTTTCGATAAGACAGTCAAGTGGTCTGTTTAGAAGAAGGTAATTGCTGAATACTTCATTCTCTGTTTTGAAGATACAGTAAAGAAAGTATTCTTCCTGTGTTTTTTTCTCAGGTAGCTCTGTCGTCCATACTTCTTGCGCGCTCTGCTTGATTATTTTTGTTTCAGAAGACGCCAGCAGCTTGGAGCTTGCTCCATCAAAGCCTTTTAGGTAGATTTCTATCTTACCATCAATGTCTTTCAAAAAATCATTAACAACAGAAACCATTATTTTACCATTTTGAGAGTAGGCAAAGATATTGACCGGTTTAAAGAATCTTGCAGCTTCATAGTGTAAAAGTTTCCATCTGCCAAAGTAATCTATACTTGCCCAGGATGCTACGGGCCAATTATCGTTAAGCTGCCAGTAGAGCGCTCCCATATTAATAGGTCTTCTGCTTCTCCAATATTCTACCGCGGTTCTAATTGCATATGCTTGCTGAACCTGACTAAGATAAAGGTAGCCTTCAAAATCTTCTGGAAGTCTGAAGTATTCTGCCATTGTTGATAAAATAATAGTATTACCACGATTATTTTTTTGATGTGCCCTCATTACCTTTGATGTCAGATTAAGTTGCTCTCCTTCTGCAAATGATTTTACTGTATATATAGAAGGAAATGACTGAAAGCCAAACTCGCTACAGAATCTTGGAGTGACATCATAGTATGATTCAAAAGGAAGTCCCTCGTGCCAGACACTCCAGTAGTGCATATCTCCTTTTGTGTCATCATGCCAACAGTCTGAATAATCTCCAGGTCCTGCTGATGGTGAGCTTGACCACCAAGTTCTTTGTTTATCAAGTTTTTTTACAGTTTTTCCAATAATACCTTCATTCAGTCTGTCGTAATCTACAAGATATCTGTCTCGGTTTTTGCGTGATTCCTCAAACCATGTTAGAGATCCCAAATTTTCATTATTACCGCACCAAAGAGCAATAGATGGATGATCTTTGAGTCTTTTTATCTGATAGGTGATTTCTTTTTGAACATTATTCAGAAATTCTTCAGTTGATGGATAAAGGCTGCAGGCAAACATAAAATCGTGCCATATTAAAATACCTTTTTCATCACAATAATTGTAGAAGCAGTCTTTTTCATACTGGCCTCCTCCCCACAATCTGATTGTATTCATATTTGCGGATAATGCATCATCAAGAAGTTCTTTGTAACGTTCTTCTGTCTGCATTCCGGGGATTGCGTCAATTGGTATCCAGTTTGCTCCTTTTGAATAAATATCAACTCCGTTTACACGAAAAAATAAAGAACGGCCATGCTTGTCATCATTATAGATTGCTTCTATGGTTCTGAATCCTATATTCTTTTTAAGATATTCTTCATTTGTTCTTATCTCAAGATTGTAGAGAGGTTGCTCTCCATAACCTGTTGGCCACCATAAATCCGGGTTCTCTATTGTGATTTCGTGCTTTAGAAGGTTTTTCCCGGGGTGGATAATAAACTCTGTTTTCTCAGTCTTTTTATCAAATGAAATATCTGCTTCCAGCTTGCCATTTATAAAAGACAAATATTCTATATTTATAGAAAGCTGCCATTTATCAGGTTCAAGCATTTTAGTTTCAGTATAGGTATGTTTTATGAATCCGTTATAGCTTGTTTTTATCCCGCAGTTTCCATAGATCCCACTGCAAAGAACAGCTGGGCCCCAATCCCATCCTGCATGGCATTGGACTTTTCTTATGAGATTTCTATAGGACGGTATTTCTCTTTCATAATCTGTATTTGGAATAGGATAGTCCAAGCTCTCTGATTTTTTCTTAGCTTGCAGCAGAGGTGATTTTATCTCGATTTTAATTGTATTTTTACCATTCTTCAAAGCCTCTGTGGCCTCTGCAAAAACGGGATAAAACATATTTTCATGTTTGCAAATAAGTTTGTCATTGATAAAAATATCAGCAACTGTATCAAGGGTTTCTATGTTGATAAATAAGCGTTCGTTATTTGATAATGTAAGCTCAAAATCATGGCTTAGTATCCAGTTTTCAAGACCTATCCATTCAATTTCTTTTTCATTACAGCCAAAATATGGGTCTTCTATAAGCTTATTTTCAAGCAGGGCAGAGACATTGTCTCCGGGAATATTGCAATTTATTGCAATCTGTTTTTCTTTAGATTCAAGCTTCCATTGTCCATGAAGATCTATAAATGAAGTGTTCTTTGTATTTTCCATGCAATAATAGTATACTCATACTACTCACAGCACAAGAAAAAAATTGGGCTGAAACTTTCTATTATAAAGTCTATTCTATGCCTCTGGGTGCCTGTTCGTAGCCTTGACAATAATAGTCAAATATGGGATTATTTTGCTCACCCGTTACCGGAAAATTTAGCGGAGCCGGAACCTCCTTTAAACTTTCCGATATATTTTATGACGATGATAAAAGGCAGATAGATGAAAACGATTTACGTTAACCCTAAGGATGTAGAGCGCAAATGGTGGATAATAGACGCTGAAGGTAAGAGACTCGGTCATGTAGCAGTTAAGGCTGTTGAACTTCTCCGAGGAAAACATAAACCTGAATATGTCCCATTTCATGAGTTGGGCGATTACGTTATTATTATTAACGCTGGCAAAGTTGAAGTTAGTGGAAACAAGGCTAAAGATAAGCTTTATTATAGACACACAGGTTACCCTGGTGGTTTAAAGGTTGAAAACTTCAATGAAAAGATAGCTAAAAAGCCAACTTTTCCTATAGAAGCGGCTGTTAGAGGAATGCTTCCTCATACACCAATGGGAAGAAAGCTTTTCAGGAACCTAAAGGTTTATGAAGGTGCTGAGCATCCACATGGAGCACAGAAGCCTCAGACAATGGTAATAGAATAAGGTCAGGAGTTATATAGTGGCAGAAAATCTTGCTTTAGGAACAGGAAGAAGAAAAACCTCTGTTGCCAGAGTTTATCTAAGAAGCGGCAGCGGTAAAATTACAGTAAACGGAAGGGATGTTGAACAATACTTCCCAAATCCGACTAATGTTTATATTGTTAAGCAGCCTCTTGACGTTACTGACAATCTTGCAAAGTTTGATATACTTATAAACGTTAAAGGCGGCGGAATTACAGGACAGGCTGGTGCATGTAGACATGCAATAGCTAGAGCTCTTCAGAACTATGATGCTTCAAATACTACAGCTCTAAAGTCTAACGGCTTCTTAACCCGTGATTCAAGAATGGTAGAAAGAAAGAAATATGGACAAAGAGGCGCAAGGAGAAAATTCCAGTTCTCAAAACGTTAATTTCGAAGTTACCCATATTGAGAGAGGAGCATATGGAGGGGCCGCAACTGTTGGTCTTTCAGACGGCTCCTCTTTTTTTATGCATTCAGAAGTTATAAGAGAAATCTCTCTTCAAGTAGGAACTGTTTGTTCGATAGATGAAATATCTCATATAAAGGCTCGTTCTGCTGTTTTTTTAGCAAGAGATAAGGCTGTAGAATATCTTGCGGCTAGAGAATACTCTTCATCAGAGATTGTTACCAAATTAATGAAGAAGGGATATGATAAAGAATGCTCACTTGAGGCTGTGTCTCTTTTGGAGCAGCGCGGGTATATTGATGATGAAAGATTTGCTGAGATGTGGGTTTTATCAAGGCTTAGAAAGCATCCTGAAGGTCGAAGTGCTCTTGCTGCCGGCCTTTATAAAAAGGGAATCTCTCGATCAATAATTGAGAACACTCTTGATGATTGTTTTACAGATGATATAAAAGAAGAAGCGTTGTCTCGTTGTCTTGAAAAGTATTTACGAACAAGATCCAGAGAGCCTAAAAAAGTTTTAAATCATCTTATAAGGCGAGGGTTCCGTTATGCTGATATCAAGCGTCATATAAATGGAATTGAAGAGTTTGCTGAAGAAAAAAATCTGGAGATAACTGAATATGAATGAATTATCAGCTATAAGAATAAATGTTTACGGAAGGGTTCAGGGTGTTGGTTTTCGTTATACAACCCAAAAGAAAGCTTCTCACCTTGGTTTAACGGGATGGGTTCGAAACGAGCTTGATGGTTCTGTAGAAATTTGCTGTGAGGGAGAAGCTATGGCTATTACTGCTTTTCTTGATTGGCTTGAATCTGGCGGGCCAAGAACTTGCCGCATTTCTGACAGTAATTACACAAAGGTAGATTATACCGGAACATACTCAAGATTTTCTATTGAATATTAAAAAAAAAATTTATTTTTACAAGTCAGCGGGGTTATGATGTTTCTTGCCAGGCGTCTTTTATTTTTTTGAATTCGCTTTCAATATTTTTAAAGGTCGAAACTATAGTAGGATCAAAGTGGACACCACTACCTTCTGTAATTATTAAGACTGCTTTTTCATGACTGAAAGCTTTTTTATATGGCCTTTTTGAAGTTAAAGCGTCATAAACATCTGCTAATGCAACTATTCTTGCGGAAAGAGGAATTTGTTCTCCCTTTAACCCTTGAGGGTATCCGCTACCGTCCCATTTTTCATGATGGCTATAGGCAATTTCTTTTCCCAGAGTGAGAAATGACTGCTCACTCATTGTTTCTTCTACGTTACGAATAACATTCCCGCCTAAAAGAGTATGTTTTTTTATTATCTGATATTCTTCGGGGGTAAGCTGCCCTGGCTTTAAAAGAACAGAATCAGGAATTCCTACTTTTCCAATATCGTGAAGGACAGAAGAGTCGAAAAGATCCATGATATATTCATTGGTTATATAATTGCGGTATTCATCAAGCTCTGCAAGATGTGTTGCCAGAAGCCTACAGTATTCGCGAATTCTTTCTAAATGTGTGCCGGTATCTTCGTCTCGTGATTCAGCAAGTTTGGCAAGTCCAAGGATTATGCCTAGTCTAGATTCCGCTATTATTTCAGAGTTCTTCTTTAATTGAATATTTTGAATCTCTATAATATGAAACATCTCTCCAGACATGTGGCTTATCATATAAGCCTGTGACATTAAGAAAACAATTTGTCCCCATGGTAAAATATGGCCTGTATGAATTATCTGGTTTGCATAAAGGACATCATTGATTACTAAAATGAAAAGGATCAAAAAACCGCACAGAAGGATAATTGCTCCACTTCTTCGAAGCCTTACCGCTTTTATAAGAACTATTGTAGAATATACTCCCCCTATAACTGTAAAAATCTGTACAGCCTGTAATGTATATTCAAAAATAATAGGTGGTGTTACTATAACAATCAGGGCTGGTATTCCGCATGCAATTAAAAAAGCTCTGAGTATGGGCCTGGAGAATTCTCTTGGGAATACTGTGTACAAATATGTGAGAAAGCAGGGCAGAGCCGCATAGAATGAAAAGTATTCAATCTTTTTTAAAATAGGCCACTTTAAAAAGGGCATAAACGATTCATGGTTTATGTTGCTGACTGTGACTGCTCTTAAAGCAATGAATATACAAAATAAAGCAAAAAAAAGTGAAGTAAGATCTTTTTTTCTGGTAAAGAACATTATTAAGTAAAATATTCCCATCGCCAAAATAAAGGCGAATAAAAAAATGTCTATAAGAATAGATAATTCATAATTGGTTCTAATATTTTCTTCTATTCCTATTTTAGATGTTTCCCACATTCCTCCATCGCGATGGTGGTAATTTGATGTATGAATAGTTAATCTTACAAGACTTTTGTCCGGAGGTAAGTTTATGATTCTTACAGCTTCATGTGGGCTTGAATCATCTTTTGAGGTCCCGATTTTTCCAAGAGAGTCAACTCGTTTGCCATTAACGTATAATACCCAGGCCGTTTGAATATTTTTAAGGCTAATTGATAATGCTTTATAGTTTTCTGGTAGAAGAATTACTAATCCATAAGTGGCATGGCCTGTTGCTCCCACACGTTTACCATCAACTATATAACTATTCCAATAACCTGGAATTTTAGTTGTTTTTGAGGATCCATTTTCTGAAGGAAATATTAATGGATCTTCGTATTTGTTCCAGCTGAAAGCCCATTCGCCTTTGAGGTTTACTGATTTTGAAGTATTAAAATCCCAGTTTCGTAAATCAAGTATTCCATTTTGTATATATGGAATATTTTCTATTTTTTCATTGGCAAATGCCGTATTTATGGAAATAACACAAAAGAGAATTATTGTTATTCCAGAAAAAACAGAAAACTTGTTCATATTTGTTGTCGTTAGTGTAATAAAAATATTACGTGTAAAGCAATAGCCTATAAAAAATTAATGTTTTAGATTAAGTTTTTTGGGGGGAGGGGTTACTTATCATACCCTTTTTTATATTATATATTAATATTGTATCTTAATAAGTTGAAATAGGGCGGATTTATAATTATGTCTAATGACCCTAAAAAGAAGTTTAAAGGGCCTTATAAAGGTTTGTCTTTAAATGTATATCTCTTCTTATTTTTTCTCCTTATAGGAATATTCCCTCTTATTTTTCAGGCCTTTCTTGATGTTAATAGCATCAAAAAGCATTTGTTAGAGCTTGAGACTGAATATGATTCTGTTCTTCTTCAGCTTCAGACCTCTCCATTAGAAAGCCGTATTGATACCTATTCTGAATTAGTAAAATTTGTTTCACAACTTCCTGCTGTTGCAGAAATTCTTGATAGAGGACAGGAGCGAGCTGGTAGCGTTGAGAGGGATGTGGCTTTTAAGCGTTATAAAGGTGTAATTACCAGAGCATTTAAAAAATATCCGGATATTATTAATATACATATTCACGATGCCGCTGGCGAAGAATTACTCAGCATCAGCAGGCAGGCTGATCAAAACTTTAGTATTAATTCAGAAAGTACAGAGCTACCTTATAACAAAGAACTAACATTGAAAATCATTAGTATGGTAAATGATGATCTACTTATTATTCCTTATATCAAAGAGAGTGTTGAGGGGTATTACGGAGTTAATCATTCTCTCTTATTGAGGATGGCAATCCCAATTATATTCGACGGTGAAAAAATAGGTTATTATATCAGTGATATTGATATCGGAATCCTTTCTCTATCATTTCCATCTGTAAAATGGGTTTTCAGTGATGGAAGTTTTCTTACTCCAAATCCTGCGGCAGACTCTGCTTTTGAACTTTTTCCAGGGCTTGAAAAGCTCTTTCAAACTGGAGAATCTGGGGTTTGCGGAGATTCGCTGAAGATAGCCTGGAGTCCTCTGTATTCTAGTGAAGAAGGCGGTCTTGTTTTGTGGGCTGGTATGGATATCCGTTATGAGTTTGTTCATCATTCAACAGAACAAATTTTTACACGTTTGATTGTTGTTTCTTCAGTCCTTGGAGGTCTGAGTTTTATTTTAATCTTTGCGTTTGCAACACAGATGAGGCGTTTTTTTCTTGCTTTACTGGAGTCTCTGGGGAAAATTATTTTACATGAAGATATACCTGTTTACAACGGCAGTAATGTTGCTGAGTTAAACCATTTTATGGCTCAAATGCAGGCTTTGGGTGAAGAACACAAACGGCTTGAGGATAAGAATAAGGCAGCCAATGAGTCTTTACGAAAAAGTGAATGGTTGCTGCATACTATGGCAAATGCTGTACAAAGCGCAATTTTTCTTGTAGATAATCAGGCCAGGTTTGTCTATTTTAATCCTGCAGCAGAACGTATGTTTGGTTATTCAAGAGCTGAGATTAAAAACAAATCTATTTATGAAACTGTTATTCCCAAAAAGGACTGTTCTATTGTGAAAGAAAAGTTTTCTGCTTTTTTTAAAGAAGGTGGAGATCTTTTACTTGATAATACTTTTGAGATGAATGCACTAAATAAGGACGGTAATATTTTCCCTATAGAACTCCGCGTAGGTTCTATTTATAGAGATGGTGCGTGGCGAGTTGTTGGTTCTGCGATTGATATCTCGGCTCGAAAGCGTCGTGAAGAGACTTTAACCAAGATGGCAGAAACAGACCCTCTGACAGGGGTTAATAATAGGCGTAACTTTATGATTTTGGCAGGTCAGGAAATTAAAAAATGTCGTAGATATCGCAAATCTGTGCATTTTCTTATGTTTGATCTGGATTTCTTCAAATCAATAAATGATAGCTTAGGTCATGCCTTTGGAGACAAGGTCCTTAAATGCTTTTCTGATATCTGTGTGGCCAGTTTGAGAGGCGCTGATATTTTTGCTCGAATTGGTGGTGAAGAATTTGCTTCAGTCCTTGTTGATTTGGATACTTCAATAGTTCTAAAGGTCGCGGAGCGTATCCGTACTACGTTCCATGATTCACAACTTGAAGATGAAGGGACTATCGTCGATTTGCAGCTCAGTGTCAGTATTGGTGTAGCTGAGGTTAATATTATGACAGATGATGTAGAATCAGCTCTTAAGAACGCTGATCATGCTCTTTATACCGCTAAGGATCAAGGACGCAATTGCGTTGTTCTGTATTCTTGAAATCATACAGCTATTTTTTTCTGTTTTTTAGCCTATTCTTAACTAACCAACATAAAAAATAACTAGTTTTTTAGCTTTCTGGCGTCCTTGCTGATTACAATTATATAATAAATCATAAATTTACAATCAAAATTAAATATATTGCATTATTTTGGCGACAATTTTAGTATCAGAAATAAAGTTTTTTACCTGCTATGTTTATAATTCTGTTTTAACGCTGTTTTAAAAACTAATTGAGTTTTTATGACAGTTTAATATAAATAAGTTTTAAAAGTTAGGGTTGGTTTGATATGGGTAAAAGAGTAAGGTTTCCGGTAAAAGGATTGTCGCATAAAACAGTAATCTTTCTGCTTTTACTTTTTTTGAGTATTATTCCAATCATTGCATTGTCTCTTCATAATTTTAATAATGTAAAATCACTTATCAGTCAGTTGGAGATTGACTATGATATAGTACTTCTTAAGTCTGAAATAAATCCTGTAATAAACAGAATAAATACATATACTGAATTGGTAAAACTTGTAGGAAAGCTTCCTGCAGTATTAGAAATCCTTGAGATGGGAGAACACTCTGACGGATGGCTTGATAAAGATAGAGCTATTGAACGGTATACAAAGGTTATAAACAGAGCATTTCAGGATTATCCTGATATAATAAAAATACATATTTTTGATTTAGAAGCAGAGGAAGTGTTCTGCATTTCTCGTCGTCAGAATCAGAACTTTTATGTTGATATAAATCCACATCATCAAAAGAATATAAATACTTTATTGGAACGAGCTCTTGCTTCAAAACAATTTGATTTAACAGTTATTCCAATATTGGTTAATCAAAATAATAATGACAGACTTTTTCTTCGAATTGTTTTACCTGTTTGTATTAATGATGAAACAATTGGGTTTTGCGTAGGTGATATTGATATTGGAATTTTATCAGAATCTTTTCCATCAA
>JAQQAK010000155.1 GCA_028527945.1 Spirochaetaceae bacterium | reverse complement strand
GCTTTGAATCATGAGAAATTGATAGAATTCGTTTTGAGCATGAAATTGTTTCAAATCTATAAGATCTGAATTGAAATTATCATGGTTACCTAAAGTAATATAAAAATTAATATTATTTTTTTGTAATATCTGTAAGATTTTTGTAAACTTATCAGGCTTACCATTATCTCCTGTGAATATTACGTATTTTATGTTCCTTTTTATTAAATCTTCAATTATATTTTGTGCATTTTTAAAAGTGTCTGTTTTGTAATATTCAGACATTTCATCATCTAAGTGCATATCAGTGATATGTGCAATTTTTGTCATTTTCATGCTCCTTAAATAATGCTTCCCAATATATGAATAGACTCCAAAATGATTCTAACATCTTTGATTATATTAACATCTCTTTTAATCAGTTTAAATAATCATTTTCTTGAGAAAAATGTTACATCCATTTAACGACGATTTGAGTAGCGAAACCGGCCGAGGTCTTCCGAGGCTTGGCGCAGTTTTTGAGTGAGGGGCGGAAGGCGATGACGCCGTAAGCCCGAACGTCTCCGCAAAAACTGTGACAAAGGTTTTGACTACTCCAAATCTTTTGTTAAATGGCGTCTTTTATAAAGGCAAATGTTTTAAATTATAAAATCCTAAACAATAGCTATTTTAACTTCTTTTCCTAATGCTTTGGCTACTTTCTCAAGCGTTGATAATTTTATATCTTCTGAATGGTTTTCCATTCTTGATATCACACTTTTAGTAGTATTTATCCTGTTCGCTAATTGTTCTTGTGTAAGACCACTATTTTCTCTTGCTTCTTTTAAGAAAACACCAATTTTGAATTCTTCGTATCCGTTCCAAAATTCTTCTTTTGTCATCCCTTCTCTTTCAATTCTTGTGCTAATGTAATTATCAAGATCCATTTTTCTTCCTCCTGAAATAATCATTTTTATAGCTTTCTGCAAGTTTTATTTCTTTCTTTGGTGTTTTTTGAGTTTTCTTAACAATTCCGTGAGTGAGAATTATTAGATTATTATCATCCCAAAAACTAAAAATTCTATAAATATTTGAACTAATTTTTACTCTGACTTCCCAAATGTCGTCTGTATTTTCGAGTTTTTTGAAATATGTTTTGGGTACAATATATGTCTCTTTTATTAATTTTAATGTCCACGAGATTTTTTGTACAACATTTATATCGAGCGTTTCTAAAAATTCTGAGACTGGACAACTTCCAGAAATTGTTTCATAAAATTCTATTTCACGCTTCATGTTATTAAGTTAGCATAGATGCGAACATGAGTCAAGTCTTAAGAAATTTACTTGAACAAATCTTTAAAAGAAATTATTCTTCGATAAAATAATCTGTATCAATATTATACAATTTATAGGTTTGCTTTAAAGAAACACCTAATTCATTTTCAATCATATGATAAGCCAAATCTTTACCATCTATTAATATTACTGCAACATCAAGATTTTTAGCGTATTCATAAGCTTCTTTTGAAAATGTAGATGTTGTTATAAAAATTCCTTTTTTTGCCCTTTTACCGTGAAGCGCTCCAACAAATTTTTGTATTTCTGGTCTTCCTACATTAGGTTCCCATCTTTTTGCTTGAATATAAATTTTATCTAAACCAAGTTTATCTTCTTTTATAATACCATCTATTCCTTCATCTGCGCTTTTAGAGGTTATTTGTCCGTTTTCTATTTCGGAACCTCCGTATCCCATTTTTATTAGCAAATCTATTACAAGTTTTTCTAAGAAATACGGAGAACAATCTTTTATTTGGTTTAGTAATTGCATTGATAAATCATTTTTTATTTGTTTATATCCTATTTCTATAAGCTCGTCTGGAGTTTTTTCTGAAATGTGGTTGTCCTCTTCGATACTATGATCTTTTTCTGGATTCCTATTTTTAGAAAAATTCTCAAACTTTTTTAAAAAAGCAATCGTAATCTTTTCTGGAGGATCTTTTAGAAGTTTTAACCCATCTTCGGTAAGTTTATAAGTTGCTCTTGAAGGTGAGAAAATTAATTCTGCCATTTTGAGATATGAAATTGCCCATGCAACTCTATTATAATAAAGATATTGTTTTCCTGAAGGTATTTTTTCTTTTTGTTCCTTTTCAGATATCTTAAAATGAATAACCATCTTTTCTCTTAGTTCTTTTGAAGTGATTTCTTCCCCTTCCTTAAATGCTTTTAAAAGAGGCAACATAATCGATTGAAAATCTGGAATCATTTTATTTTCTCTCCATAATAAAAATTATTTTCTTTTTTTCTTAAAATTGATCGATTTTAGCATATTTAATTTCATAAATATACTGAAATATCTCTTGTCCATTTAACGACGATTTGAGTAGCGAAATCGTCCCGAGGTCTTCCGAGGGTTGGCGCGGTTCCTGAGTGGAAGTGGACGGCGAATGATCGCCGGCCGCTGGAACGTCTTTAGCAGGAACCCGTGCCAAAGATTTTGACTACTCCAAATCTTTTGTTATGCGATTATTATAATTTGACGTTGCTATTATTTTTAGCAAGAGCTGAAACGTTTATTGGAGGTAAGATAACAGGTTTGAGCCCGCTTCTAGTTGTAACAGATGAAATAACTTCTCTTAAATAAGGAATCATCAACGATACAGCATTAACCTTCGAAAAAGATTCCAGATCCATATTTTCAGTACCTTCAGATACTGAAAATTCTCCTACCATTGTACAACTAATATGGAATGAATTATTTTCTTCTTCAGATATTTCAATCGTTAATTCAACGTTTAAATTATTTTTATCTTCCGAAATATTATTTTTAGCATCTAAATCTACTTTCAATTGTGGTTTTAAAATACAATCTGTATTTCTTGAAAAATTTAAATCCTTTAAAATTATATTATTAAAATTAATTCCAGGTTGTTTTGCTTTATTCATATATTACGCTACCCAATCATCATTATAAATATTTATAAAATTTCCACACGATATTTTATAATCATCTTCTTTAATTACAAAAGTCTTATTTGCTTTATTTTCAATATTAAAATTCAATTCGTTAATATACAATCCCTGTTCATATATAAAAAATATATTAGATATACTTTTAGGCCATATTAATTCTTCAAAGATATTCAATCTTATTTTTTCAAAATCTTTACTATAATAAATTGATAAATTATCAATAATTATAAATATTTCATCAAACGTATTATCATATCTAACTTCAACATTCACTTCGGTAAAGTTTTCTGTAATTATTCTTTTAATCTCTTTAAAAAGTTCCATATCCATATTGTAAAATTCCTCTATTCTTCAATACAATCAATATTGTCTATAATATTCTCAGCAACTACAAATTGCTTATTAAACTCAAATGGATTAATCAAATATCTTTCATCATAATCAACTTTTCTTCTTATAGAATATAATTGATCCAAATTCATTAACCAACTAAGATCTTCGGTTTTAATACCAATATTTTTACAATAATCTATAAATGCATGTTTTATCGTCCCATGAGAGTATAAACGTTCTTTAGTATAACCATTTTTATCAAGAAAATTTTTATAATCAAACTTATTTGATATAAGAATAAATTTCATCTTTTGA
>JAQQAK010000154.1 GCA_028527945.1 Spirochaetaceae bacterium | reverse complement strand
ATCATCAAAAACCTGTTTTGATACAAGAATAGGTTTTTTATATGCTTTTGTTGTCCCTTCAAGTTCTTCAGCAATTCCTACAACATCTCCAATAGCTGTAAACGAGCTTTTGTCAGGAGAGCCAATGTTTCCTATAATTGCTTCACTATGGTGTAAGCCTATACCAATTTTATAACCCATAGCAGGAAGTACCAAGCCTGAGCAATCTACCTCATCCAGCTTGTTAATCATTCCTATAGCAGCTGAAACTGCTTCAAGATTTACATTATCTGTGTCATCATTCAGGCCAAAAATAGCAACAATTGCGTCACCTATGAATTTATCAATTATTCCACCATGTTTTTTTATTACGCTTACCATAGTATTAAAATGCTTGTTGAGGAAGTTAACTACTTGTTGGGCATTATTTTCTTCTGTAATTGTTGTGAATGATCTTATATCAGAAAAAAGAATGGTTATATTTTTTTTCTGAACAGCAACTTTTTTCCTGCTCATCTCTTGTGCTATCAGATCCGGTATAATTTCAGGTGGAACAAATTTAGAAAAAATACTGAAAATCTTATTTTGTTTTACAATATTCTGGCTTGTTTTCAACGCAAGAAACAAAGGCGGTTCAAGTCTTTTTACAAGTTCATCTACAAGTAATGGAATAATTCCCTGAAAATAATTATTACTTAGATGCCCAAAATGTATGGTTCCAATTATTTCTTCTTTTGAGTTTTTTAATGGAAGATAATAATAAGAGCTAAGTTTTCTATTTCCAATCTTTATTTTATTAAATGCCGCTGCATCATCAATAAAAAAGGTTTCAATTGGATTTTCCATGTTTATACCCTTAAAATGGGTAAAAAAATCATTAAGGCAGAACGTTAGAAAATCTTTATAATCTTCATGTAACACGCCTCGTTCAGGCCTTACATAAGATTCTACTGTTTGATTATTGTTTATAAGAATAACAGAAATATGTATTTTCAGGAGTTTATTAATATTTTCCAGGAGATGCTCAATTGTTTTAGAAAGTACCTCTGTTTCTCCTGAAATAGATATAAGATCTCTTTTTACACTTTGTTTTTCAAGGTTATTAAGTAGTCTTCTAACAGTTTCCTTTTTAGATAATCCAATTCTGAGTGGAAAGTTTATATCACCTAAATTCCTCTCTTCTAAAGGTTCTGGAAGACTGGTTAAATCTTCAAGTATTCCTGTTCCACCGCAGGCAAGAAAAGTATTGCGAAGATGAATATCATAGCTTGAAAGAAAACCATAAACAGGCAGAGTATCAGAATCAAGAACCTCTCTTAAACCGCATAAAATATCAAGAGAACGCGGCTGTAAAAGATCAAGAATGATAATCTGTGGAATATTGCTTTTTGTATTGAAAACAATTACAGAATCCCAATCTAAAAAAAATATAGTTTCAGAGTCAGTTATTGATAGATGTGATGACAGGCTGGGTGATAAAGCTATTTCGTTCAACTTGCAGATCCTATAAACTCCTTAACCTTTTCAAGCAGGCTTCCTCGGTCAAAATCGTTCTTATTTATTATTGCATTTCCGCCCGCCGCGTCAACTTGCTGCTCAAGTGTATCCTGATCTTCTGAGCTTACTACAATTACAGGTGTGTCTTTGTACTTTTCCTGACGCCTGATATTTTCTATTAGTGTAATTCCATCCATTCTTGGCATTTGAATATCAGTAATTATAAGGTGAAAATATTGCTCTTTTATTTTATCAAGCGCGTCTATTCCGTCAACGGCAAGAGAAACATTAAAGTCTGCTACTTCCAGTATCGATTTTTCAATTTCCCTGGTAGAAAGAGAATCGTCTACAATAAGAATTTGTTTATATTGTTTGTCTTCTGGAGAGTATCTTTCTTTAAATTCAATATTTCTTATTCCTTTAAAACGTGAAATCAGTTCAGGAATAAAAAGGATGTTTATTATTTCAAAATTTTCATCAAAAATTATCCCCTGAATTACTTTAAGTTTTGCAAGTCTTCCTGGAAGTGGTTTATAAATCAATGAAGAAAATTGAACAACTGAATCAACTGTTATACCTATGATATCTCCAAGAGATTCTACAACAACGACAGACATTTTATCTGAAGGCACAGATTCTTCTTTTTCAAGAAGCGCCGCGAGAGGGTAGACTGGAATAATCATATCTCTAAGACGAATAACATTTTTATTTACAGCTGAAATAACATCTTCTCGTTTTATAATTAGAATCTCTTTAACAAAGGCTGTTGGAATAAGGAATTTCTTTCCCTGCGACATTACAAAGAATCCATCAACGGTGGCCAATGATAGAGGAAGAGACATATCAAATTTAGTGCCTTCACCTGCTTTACTTGAAATTGTAATTTTACCTTTTATCTTTTCTATATTAGTTTTTACTATATCAAGTCCGACACCTCTGCCGGAGAGGCTTGTAACATTTGTTGTTGTTGTGAATCCTGATTGAAAAAGAAAGCCTGAAAGTTCTCCATGATCCATTTTTTGAATGTCTTCAACCAATTCAGGATATATATCTAAGGCTTTTTGTCTTATTTTGTCATAATTCAATCCTCTTCCGTCATCTTCAATTCTTATATTAATTCTTCCGCTTTCAGATGTACATTGAATACTGATTTTACCTTGAGTTGGTTTACCGGCTGCTCTTCTTTCTTCAGGCAATTCTATGCCATGATCTACTGCGTTTCTAATAAGGTGAATTATTGGGTCATTTATGCTTTCGAGAATAGTTTTATCAAGAAGTATACCTGAGCCGGAAATCTCAAAATCAATTTCTTTTTTTAATAGTAGAGAGGTTTCTTCAACCATCTTTTTTAAGGGATCAAGAACAAGATTTAAAGGAAGCATCTGAAG